>NZ_JBJHPB010000003.1:0-259294 GCF_059412285.1 Vibrio sp. CB1-5
ACTCCTATTAGATCAAAGGTCTAGCTTGAAAGCTAGACCTTTGTCAGCAGTCTGACCCCGCTACAAGGTAGCGGGGTTTTGTTAATCTATTTGGCAATTAATAGCTCTATAGAACACGTTCCACTTCACCGGTGGCTAGTTCAAAGCCCTCTTCTTCCTCAACCCAACATTCGACCATCTGACCTTCTATCTCAAGCTTGTCACAGTCTTCGAGAACACCAAATCGTCCATTGGTCAGCATTACGACTACATCCATGTCTTTCTCCTAATTAGTGGGTCACTGCAATTACTACACTAGACACTCTTTCGATCACTATCAACCCTTTAAGACTAAAGTATAATTACCATTATCAACTTTGAGAATTCTGTTCTTACAGAGCCTAAGGCTCTCGAAAAAGCGGGCTGGCACCCAACATATTGGTCAGAAGATATGACGGTAAAAGTATTCGACGTTCAAAAAATGAACCGTAAGTATCGGAGAATATAGGCGATCTTACTGATTTTCTCGCGGCACTTTCAATCTGTGTGATATTTAAATCTTTGATGGTATGATTCGCGCTCACAACAGGAGTTGAGTGAGCTGTTTAACTGGTAGAGCGAACAAAGGATGTCGCAGTTGCCACATTATGAGTGTACCTATGGTTGAAGATCTCGTTGTTGTTCTCGATAAATTTGGAAACCCAATCGGAACCGAAGACAAGTTAGATGCGCACAGAATGGGCTTCCGTCACCTAGCCTTTTCCGTCATGTTGTATCGCTATCACAATGGTGAACTTGAGTTCCTAATGCAGAAACGTGCGGCCAACAAGTATCATAGTGGTGGACTTTGGAGCAACACCTGCTGCTCTCACCCTAGACCCGACGAGGACATCATTCATGCCTCAAAGCGCCGCTTAGAAGAAGAGCTTGGCATCCGAGACTCGCTATCTCTGAGCGATATTGGCACTATTAGCTATCTTGCGAAATTCGATAATGGCCTTACTGAGAACGAGTTGGACCATATCGTCATCGCGCAGTGCAGCGATGTCTCGTTAGAAGTGAATCCTCGAGAAGCAGAAGCGTGTGAATGGCAATCACTCAATTCAATTGAACAATCGATGATCGCCTACCCACAAAACTACACCGCTTGGTTCAAACTTGTGCTAACTAAGATCACCGCTCACCTCAACAGCTAATCACAGCGTACATCCTGTCTAGGCAATCGACACTCACTCGCTTTAGTGTCGATCAACCTTATCAATTTACAATGTAAAACATCGATACCATTACCTCTCAAGAGAGTTACCATACAGCTTTAACTCTACATAATTGCAAATCGCTGCTCATCATGCACTAACCTTGGTTTACATCCTGTTTTGCACCAAGTTGAAACATCAAGCATTTCTAAGCACAACAAACGTGCACTCACTCATACTCCATCCCTATTTTGGTGCAATCTCACCGCTAACAGCGATGCGCTTCATTGATATTCAACATGTTAGCCTCTGGCGTGGTTCTTGAAAGGTATGTGACTAGACCTACTCTAATTGCACAATTTCAGGGAGAAATAAGATGCAAGACGTTCTTACTATCGTCCTAGCGGGCGGCATGGGCTCTCGGTTAAGCCCCCTAACCGATGACAGAGCCAAGCCAGCGGTTCCTTTTGGCGGAAAATATCGAATCATAGACTTCACGCTAACCAATTGCTTGCACTCAGGCCTTCGTCAAATATTGGTGCTGACTCAATATAAGTCCCACTCGTTACACAAGCATATCCGTGATGGCTGGTCTATTTTCAACCCTGAGCTGAGAGAATACATTACCGTTGTTCCCCCGCAGATGAGAAAAGGTGGTGCTTGGTACGAAGGTACTGCCGACGCGATTTATCACAATATGTGGTTGCTTTCACGAAGTGAAGCTAAGCATGTAGTGGTTTTATCTGGGGACCATATCTATCGAATGGACTATGAAGCTATGGTACAAGAACACAAGGAAAGCGGTGCAAAGCTTACTGTGGCATGTATGGACGTCCCTCGTGAAGAAGCAACAGCCTTTGGTGTGATGGCGACAAACGAGTTAAAGCAAGTGACGGACTTTCACGAGAAGCCTAGCGATCCTGCATCCATGCCGAGCGATCCTGATCGCTCTCTGGTTTCGATGGGAATCTACGTGTTTGAAATGGAAGCACTGCAACAAGCTCTCGAGCTCGATGCGGAGCTCGACAGTTCAAGTCACGATTTCGGTAAAGACATTATTCCTAAGCTTATCGACTCACAAGGCGTCTATGCCTACAACTTTGGCGACGACAAAGGTCGCGTTGCTCGCGATTGCTACTGGCGTGATGTAGGCACTATCGATTCCTTTTATGAAGCAAACATGGACTTACTCGAGCCAGTACCTCCTATGAACCTGTACCAAGAAAATTGGGGGATTCGAACCTATGAGCCACAATTGCCGCCAGCACGCACCGTTCCGTCAGCAACGGGCAATGAAGGTATTTTCATCAACTCAATTATCGCCAATGGCGTAGTGAACTCTGGCGGCTCTGTGCACCATTCTATTTTGTCACCCAATGTTCATATCAATGATGGCGCAACGATTGCCGACAGTATTTTGTTTGGCGATGTCACTGTGGGTGAAGGCTGTCAGCTAGTCAACTGTATCGTGGATAAACACGTTAATATCCCTGATGGTACTGTGATAGGTGTAAACCCTGCAGAAGATGCTAGACGCTTTCACATCTCTGAAAAAGGCATTGTGGTAATACCCGAAGGATATATCTTTGAGTAGTGACTGCTCTTTTTCATATGCTTAATTTACCAATGAAACCGAAGTATCTAGTTAGTAGAATAGCTTCTCCGAGATATTGAACAGAGTAGACAGCGAAAGCCGCTTCCCCGAGCGGCTTTCTTTATCTTTGATGATTGGTTAGGAAGAGGGCTCTACCCCACAAACCATTATGACCTACATGATCGTTCCACGCTCAGTGCAAGTCGTAGGTCATGACGTTCACATAATCGAGTTACTGGTTCACGGACATGGTTTCCATACCACGTAGAAGATAGCCTGATGAAGACGCCGCGATAGTCAACATGTAATGGACACCATCTTATGCACTGGCAGCATCAAGCTTTTCACGCAACACCTTCATTAGGACTTCGTACGACTTCCATAAGTGGGGTCGTCTGGATTCGGCGAATGCTTTGTCATCTGGATTCCCAGCGCCCGACATGAACGTTGGGTATTCGTAGCGTTTCTTTCTGGTCAGAAATTCTGTTTTCATGAGAGCATTTAAGCAAATCTGATTTTGTCGATCTCTTTTTAACAGAATCATCCTATAATGCTTTTATTACAGTCGGTTACATAGGATGGAAACCATGAAGTTAAAATCGATTTTGGCGGGGGCTATCGCTGCTAGCTTACTCGTAGGATGTGGCGCTAACACGACTCAAGGTGCTGCAGAAGGTGCCGCGGCAGGCGCCGTATCAGCGGGTATGTTAGGGGCGTTGACAGACCTCATTGTCGATGGTGAAGTAAATACTTACCGCTTAAGCCGCAATGTCACTGCGGGTGCTTTGGCTGGTGGTGCAGCGGGCGCTGTGGATGGCTATGCAAAAGATCAACAAGCGGAAGCAACGCAAGCGAAACAAAATACTACACCACCAGCTCCGGCGAAACCGGCGCTTGAGTTTGGGCCAGATGTAGAAGGCTCAGTAACGGCACTGATTGCTTGTCAGCATGATGATGCTTATCGATCGGCTCTAAGAGCTGAGCAGGCTTCACAACAGTCCTACAAAGAAGCCGGTGTTGCTATGCAAGCACTCATCGACTACGACCGTAGCAACACGGAAGGCGTTGATAGAGCGGTTAGCAAATACGTCAAACTCAGCTCAAGCATGAGTGATGTAGACCAAGCAAAAACGCAATTAGAAGCCCTACACAAAGAGCTTCAACAAGAGCGCCAAATCGCAGGTTCCGCTCCAAATTGCGGTTAGTCTAACCGCAATTCCCCGCTCCAATCGCCCTATCTCAATCAGGCTTCCCCTTGAAGCCTGATCTATTTACCCTAAATATAAGTAACAGCAATCTAATAACTGAGCGTAAATTCACTAAGCTTGACCACAAAGTAAAAGGCAAAATCATGAAATTCAGCTACGTAAACCCTACTGTCATTCATTTTGGCCAAGGTCAGATTGAGCAAATCACCAACAGCATCCCAAAAGATTCAAAAGTCCTCATCGTCTTCGGTGGTGGCTCCATCAAAAAGAATGGCGTCTATGATCAAGTCACAACCGCACTAAGTAGCCATGATTGGCTTGAGTTCTCGGGCGTAGAAGCCAACCCGACGAAAGAAACACTCGACAAGGCCATTGAGATAGTCAAAACAGAGAACGTTACCTACCTTCTCGCTGTCGGCGGAGGCAGTGTCATTGACGGCACCAAGTACATTGCTGCTGCTTCTTTGCACGATGGAGACAGTTGGGACCTGATCACCGGCGCGTACAAGCCAGAATCTGCGATTCCACTTGGCGTAGTGCTCACGCTGCCTGCGACAGGTTCTGAATCTAATATGGGCGCTGTTGTAACCAAGAAATCGACACAAGAGAAACTTGGGTTCCTGTCTCCAACAGTAAGACCAACGTTCGCGGTATTGGATCCAGACGCAATGAAAACCCTGCCAGAACGTCAGCTCATCAACGGTCTGGTTGACGCTTGGGTGCATGTCTGCGAACAGTACATCACTTCACCTACCCGTCACATGGTTCAAGAAGGCTATGCCGAAGTGCTGCTTCGTAACCTACTCGAACTTGGCGATAAGTTTGAACAACGCGATGACGCTTGGCGAGCCAATTTGATGTGGACAGCGAACCAAGCACTCAACGGTCTTATTGGAACGGGCATGCCGCAAGACTGGGCAACACATATGATTGGCCACCAGCTCACTGCGCTTTGGCATGTGGATCATGCACGCTCGCTTGCCATTGTTCAGCCCTCACTACTGCGCAGCCAAATGGAGTTCAAGAAAGAAAAAATCGAACAGATGGGCCGAAATGTCTTTGGTTTAACCTCTAGTGATGATCTGGCCGAGCGCACTGTCGACGCAATCGAAGCTTTCTACATCAAGTTGAACGTCGATACCTGCCTATCTGAGGTTCAGGGCGACAAGTCTGAAGCAGTAGATGCTGTGATTAAGAAGCTTGAAGACAATGGTTATCTTAAGCTTGGAGAAAACCAAGCTATCACCATCGATGTGTCGCGTCATATTCTGGAAAATGCGCTGTAGATGAACCAGTTGGTAATTTTATAGCGAGATTTCGGCAACAAAGCCCTATCCCGTGCTCCTTGAAGTTGCCTACACATAAACTAAAGTTAAGAAAGGTAATCGGTAGCTCGCCGTTAATGAGTATGGCTTAGCGATGGGAACTCGCCTCAGTGAATACGTGTTCCCCTTGATGTATTCACTGCTCTTTCCGGTTTTACTTGCAATCTATCAACTCGTTGAAGCAAACGTTTAATTGAAAGTTATCCACTAAATTTGTGTACAAAATTCGGTCAAAACCAACAACCTAGACTATTATGATTTTCTTCTAGGATATCTCTTAAAATTCAATAAGCTAAATTCAAAACTTACAGAAAAATGAAAAGACCGCATAATGAAAATGCACATTTTTCATACACCAGTTGTTAATTTCTCTTACTTGAACCCATTTAACGACAAACAGTTCCATTTAGTAAGTTTCACTCTATAGCGAAAATGTTGACAACTTGGTTTCAAACCTCTCACCAATGCATTAAATTCAAAATATTGGGCGGACAAATTACTGGTAACATAAACAAGATGACCATAGCCTACATGTCAACATATTGTCAGCAAAGCTTGTAAGCGATCGTCCATAACAATGGACATAATGCATCTGGATTCATGGCCAAACCTACTTGGCCATACAGATAACCCTCTGTTTTATCGTTCCATCAATCCTTCTATTGCTCAATTAAATCAATCTTTACTTACCGTTAACACACATTTCATTTCCTGAGCACGTAAAATATCCCTCATCGACGGGGCTAGTCGAGTCACAAGGAGTGCCTATAGAGATAGGCATGGTTTTGAGGATTGGAAAACCAGGACGGAATCATAAGGACACCGCGTATGGATGGCGATTTGACCTGATAAGGATACTTCAACACCAAGGAATGATTATGGACACCGCTAGGACAGCGATTGGAGCCAGAAGCTGGACGATAACAGCCCGCTCATTAAGGATGATTTGCATTGAGCAACATAAGTAGCATGGGGGCTACTGCGTCAATTTAGGCCCCGATGATGGTTTTACCTCTCGGGGCTACTTTATTTTGACAAAAAGCTTTTTACGAACAAAAAGCAAACAGGCCAAGGAAAACAACACATGGATTTGAATCACATTCTAGCTCGTATTCAAGAAGAGCTTACTCATACTCTAGCGAGTATCGACGATACCCGCACACAATTAAGCCAATCCGCCGTTCAATCAAGCGATTGCTGCGATACGGCCGACCAATTACAACACCATTACCAACTCAACACGATTATGGGTCGTTTGAATACACGCGCAAATGCATTAACCCTCGCTAAAGCAAAAGTGTCTTTGAATGATTATGGGTATTGTCAAGCATGTGGTGACGACATCGAACCGGCTCGCTTAGCCTTTGATGTCACGTGTACACACTGCATTAGTTGTCAATCCAAAAAAGAAATGAACCAGCACCTTTATGCTCAATAAGATTGATATATTAGCAGTAGGACTCGCCTTTTTAGTGCTTTGAATATTAAGGAAAATATGATGAACGTCACTTCTCATTCATTTAACGATTGGTATAGCCTCACCGGACAACGAATGGTCGACTGGGATATGAATGGACTGTCTTTAAAAGAAGCAGAAGCCTACTTAATGGAATATTTCAGTGACTTCCCTGCGGCGGGTGTTGAAGTAGGAAAATACATTGCAGAAAACTGGACCAGCCGTCGAGTTAAAATGTTAAACCCAAGAGCAAGACAAATACTGATACAGGTCTGTAATGACTACGAGCTTGTTCTCATTGAAGGACACATGACTAGATAACATATTGCCTCGCTGTCACCATGAAAATGGCAAACGACCACTTATGCCTTGATGTTCTCTGCACATAAACTAAAGTTAAGAAAGGTAGTCGGTAGCTCGCCGTTAATGAGTATGGCTTAGCGATGGGAACTCGCCTCAGTGAATACGTGTTCCCCTTGATGTATTCACTGCTCTTTTGCTGTTTTGCTTGCAACCGATCAACTCAGTGAAGCAAACGGTTTATTACAAGTTATCCACCCTACGTCTACCGCTCATCAGTCCCTATAAAATTAGGGCAAGTTCACAATAATAAGTTCATGACTTTGTAAACCTGTAAACAAATATCGAAACAGAGCATTGATTAGTTCTTGTACTTCATAGGTTTACCATACACACTCGAAAACACAGCCAGAAAGCATTCACTGTGCAAATATTAGACTTAAGAACATTTCCAAACGGTATTTGAAGTCTCTGACAAACATGTATATATTTCGCGCAAACGTTCTCCTAATACTACAACAACGTCTTTCAGGCTTATTACATGAATCATTCAACATTCGCTCTTCTTAAAAATACCACTCGCGGAAAAATAAAAAATATCGAAAGGATCCCACCTTGCAGTAAAGAGTCGTTACTCGATGCCGTCGACAATGTGACAGATCTAGACGACATCATCGTGATCAATCAGGCAATAAAAAAACTAATTGCACACGAGCAAGCTTCAATACCAAATTCAAGAAAGGAAGTAAGATACTGACAAATCGGTCATTAAAACATTTTCGTGACTTATATAGACCAATTCCTATCAGAAAATATCTTGGATGAAGAACAGCGAGAATAAGAACGAAAGTAGACTGATTCTCCAACGAAAACGCCCTTTGCTGTTGTCAGCAAAGGGCGTTTTTATTGCAAAACCAACTCAATCACTTGTATACCAGCAGGTAGATATCTTTGCAAACCACATAGTTCATACAAACATCATAGCGTCATAATGACTCTTTCCAATAATAGAGTTTAACGCTTTACCATAAACGATAACGGCGTTCGCTCGAGTAAACAGACAAGGCTATAGGACAACGCTAATGTCCCAACCAATACAACAATGTCCTTTGACAACCCATTCAGACCTAAAATCCCACATACATTAAACATGACGATAATCACAAGAAGATGCACTACATAGAGTGACAATATTCGATTTGAGATTTTAGATACAAAAGGATAATTACCCCAATTTGGATTAGCCAGCAACCATAAAAAGCAGCCAACCGCCCACGGTACGGTACCGGCCAGATAATCGTTCAAACTAAACTCATAGCCTAGCTGATGTAAAACGCTAGCCTCGAAAAAGTGAACCATTAAACCAACTAACATTACCTTGATCGCATCTCGCGAGTTTAGCTTTATATTGAGACGTCTTATCTCACAACCAAGGCTGACCAACAGCAGACTAAAAAATGGACCATTTCTTGTAAACACTGGTGCTTCATGGCCACTCATTACTTGATAGCTCCCCCCCAACAAACCATACAAGTATAATAAAGAAGCAAACACCAAAATCCATTGAACATTTTTGAAGCTAACGGCAAACGCAATGATATAAACTGCCATCACCAAAGCAGGCAAGAACCATAAATGGACCAGCCCTCCCTCTAGGATTGAATTCAGAGGGTTAATCATTAATGAATCCCAATATCCCTGCCTCTCGGTGAGATAGCCTTGTTCCATCACTGTGCCCAAGTTAAAAGGCATCACCAGTGAAATAACCGACCATATCAACCACAAGCGTATCAAAGGTATAGAATATTGAGATGCAGTTTCAAAAGGCTTTGAATACAGTTTCGGCTGTATAAGATAACCAGACATCAAGAAAAAGAGCGGTACAGCAAAACGAGCGAGTTGATTTCCGATGTAACCTAGCCAAGGCTCCCCGGCAGTACCAACTTCAATACTCATAAGAAATTGACCGTGAATCAAGACTACTGCTAAAAACGCTATTAGCCTAGCCATCTCAATACTTGCTATTTTTCTTGTTTTACTCATATTTACCACTACTAAAAATAATACAGGCTACTTTCCACTCATAAAAATAGTCAAATACGTCATCGATACGCCCCAGGCCAGTACAACCACACTCTGGTCGTACCCATAGGTTTGATGGGTGGATAGGACTAAGAGCTAAGCGCCGTTGACTTCGATACATATACTCACCACACTTCCTTATATGGAAAGATGTAATTGAGGTCTTAATGTAAATGATATTTTTATACCTTTCATACTTGATGTAGCGTATTGGCTGCATCAAGCATGAAAGAGATCTTACCTAGAGCTTTCGGGGTGCTATAGCGCCGCTTCAAATATCTCTTTAATCTGTTTCTTCGAGGCTTGCCTAGGATTAGTCATGCAACAAACATCTTCCAGAGTTTTTGAAGCCAACATTTCTATGTCATTCCCATCCACGCCTAAGTCACTCAACTTTGCTGGAATACCTGTACGCTGCGCCAACTCAGCCATCGCATCTGCTGCTAACAAACTGGCTTGTTCAATATCAACGCCATCGATATCTTTTCCCATAGCCTTAGCAATTTCTGCAAACTTTGTTGGATTTGCAGGAGCATTGAAGCGCTGTACGTGCGGCAAAAGTATAGCGTTGCATACGCCATGTGGCAGGTGGTAGGTAGCGCCGACTTGGTGAGCCATTGCATGAACATAACCTAAAAGAGCATTATTGAAAGCTACCCCTGCCATAAATTGGGCATAAGCCATTTGCTCTCTTGCTTCAATGTCATTCCCATTATCAACACATTTAGGTAAATACGTTGCAATCATTTCAATCGCTTTTAACGCAACAGTGTCCGTTATTGGGTTCGCCGCCACTGATACATAAGCTTCGACAGCATGAGTTAATGCGTCCATCCCTGTTGCTGCTGTCAACGAAGCAGGCATCGCTAGCATCAATTGAGGGTCATTAACTGAAATTAATGGCGTTACTTTCTGATCTATAATCGCCATTTTCTTTCCCCTTACAGGATCAGTAATGACACAGAACATTGTCATCTCAGACGCCGTTCCTGCGGTCGTATTAATCGAAATTAAAGGCATTGCTGGTTTTGAAGCAATATTCAATCCTTCATAATCACGGATGCTTCCACCGTTTGTCGCCACCAAGGCAATGCCCTTTGCGCAATCATGTGGCGAACCACCACCAATTGACACAATTAAATCACTGCGATGTTTAGATAACTCATCCAACCCTTGTTCTACGTTATTAATCGTTGGATCCGGCTGAGTTCCATCAAAGACATGAAACTCAATATCCCTTTTCTCAAGTTCACACGTTACTTTCTTGACCAGACCAACTTCACTTAATACTGAGTCAGTGACTATTAGCACTTTTTTAAACTCCTGGTTCTTAATGATATCCATCGCTTGAACTAGGCAATCCCTACCAATTAAATTAGTAGATGGTAAAATTATGGCGCTCATTTTTATATTCCTTTTAAAGTATGAAAGATAATATCAGATCGTATTTATTAGATTATAATAATTATATAATGGGCTGAATGTCTTTGTTGTCACCTGACATCTCGCCTAATATTAACGGACTAATGCTAGTCTACGTATAGATGACTTTTTTTCTCGATAATGCCCTGACAAGTCACACAACAACGGCAAGTAACGTCAAATTGCAACCGAGCTAACTCAACGGCTTCTCCACAATTTTGACAAAGCCCAAAATCATAGTTGTCGATACTAATAAGTGTTTGCTCAAGCGCAGATAGACGAGTGACTAAACGTCTCATCCTTTGTTCAATACCGGCTTGCTGTTGTGCTATGCCCGCAACATCGCATGAATCAGTGACTCGTTCCGTTACGGCACTTAATAGTGCTTTGGATGTTGAGAGGTCTTGCGTAACTTGCGCTAACTCAGAGCAAGTAATATTTTTGGCTGTAGTGAAGTCCATTCATCATTTCCATATAATAAATTGGTAAAAGAAGTATCTTGCTCGGGCATCTTGCCCATTGGTGTACAAGTAATAGAACGAAAAAATGCTTGTCCTTTGATACCGCAACATAATAAAAGGAGAAGAGTTAGAATAAATGACATAAAAATGTAAAAAACGGAACAAAATACCGCCAACAATGAACATACCTATAACTATTAGTAAGTTAGTAATTTTTAGCTTACAAAAAACAATACTCAACCGCTGAAAAACCACTCCAAATGTAAGCTTTATCTCACAAGCCTTAGGGTAAATATCTCACTTTGCAGTTACAGTACTGTATCGCATCATACAAAAAACAAATAGCAATCACGCCAACTAGTGGTCTGCGAAATCATTCATTCCCCCCCCCCAGAAAAAAGAAGCCTGTGGCTGCTTCGTGGCTGATCAATGAGACTTACATTAATGTCAAAGGTCAGCGGAAGTATTATTACCGAACCGTTAATCAGTAGGGTAATATCATTAACTCAACTCGGTGTTAAGCCTTGTTCCTATACATTGAATTCAAATCATTGGGTGTGTGAATTATGGCTAACATAAATAAGTTGCTTATAGTCTCAATGTCAGCATAGTGTCAGCAAAACTTGTAAGAGATCGTCCATAGCGATGGACATAATGCATCTGGATTCATCGCCAAACCTACTTGCCCATACACATAACCCTTTGTTTTATTGTTCCACCAACCCGTACATTGCTCTGTTAAATCATTCTTTACCTAGCGTTAACACCCATTTCAATTCCTGAGCACGTAAAATATCTCTCATCGACGGGGCGTCGAGTTAAAAGGAATGCCTTTAGGGACGGATATGGTTTTTGAGGACAGAAAAACCAGAACGGAATCATAAGACAACGCTAGGACAGCGAATGGAGCCAGGAGCTGGACGATAACAGCCCGCTCATTAAGGATGATTTGCATTGAGCAACATAAGTAGCATGGGGGCTACTGCGTCAATTTAGATCCGATGATGGTTTTACTTCTCGGGCTACTTTATTTTGACAAATAGCTTTTTGCGCATAAAAGGAAAACAACACATGGATTTGAATCACATTCAAGCTCGTATTCAAGAACAGCTTAGTCTTACTCTAGCGAGTATCGACGATACCCGAACACAATTAAGCCAATCCGCCGTTCAATCAAGCGATTGCTGCGATACGGCTGACCAATTGCAACACCACTACCAACTCAACACGATTATGGGCCGTTTGAATGCACGCGCAAATGCATTAACTCTCGCTAAAGCAAAAGTATCTTTGAATGATTACGGGTATTGTCAGGCATGTGGTGACGACATCGAACCGGCTCGCTTAGCCTTTGATGTCACGTGTACACACTGCATTAGTTGTCAATCAAAAAAAGAAATGAACCAACACCTTTATGCTCAATAAGATTGATATATTGGCAGTAGGACTCTGCCTTTTTAGTGCTTTGAATATTAGGAAAATATGATGAACGCCACTTCTCATTCATTTAACGATTGGTATAGCCTCACCGGGCAAAGAATGGTGGACTGGGATAAGAATGGACTGTCTTTAAAAGAAGCAGAGGCCTACTTAATGGAATTTTTCAGTGACTTCCCTGCGGCGGGTGTTGAAGTAGGAAAATACATTGCAGAAAACTGGACCAGCCGTCGAGTTAAAATGTTAAACCCAAGGGCAAGACAAATACTGATACAGGTCTGTAATGATTACGAGCTTGTTATCAATGAAGGCCACATTGCTAGATAACGTATTGCCCTGGGGTCTCCCCCCCATATTGTTATTGATACACTGCTCCGACTCTCCCTCACTAATTTAATGGATTGAAAATGAATAAAGGAAATAACTACTCTCACATTTCGAGTAACGCACGATTGAGAAATACGACGGCCATGATACTGGCCGGAGGTAAAGGGACAAGACTTAAAGGATTAACGTCAAGTGTCGCTAAACCGGCAGTATCATTTGGTGGCAAATTTAAAATTGTTGATTTTGCCCTATCGAACTGTATTAATTCTGGTATTCGTCGAGTTGGTGTTCTAACTCAATATATGGCACACGATCTCATTAGCCACATCCAATTTGGGTGGCAGTCAAGCTACTCCGCTTTAGGAGAAGGTGTACACATTATCCCTGCACAACAGCGAGTTGGAGAAAGTTGGTATAGAGGAACGGCAGATGCCATCTATCAGAACTTAGATTTATTGAAGCGCCAAGAATCAACAGAGCGCGTGCTTATCTTAGGTGGCGATCACATCTATAAAATGGATTACTCTCGAATGGTTAACTTTCATGTCGAAAGTGGTGCAGATGTCACCGTAGCCTGTATTGAGAAGCCAATAGAGCAAGCATCCGAATTTGGGGTGATGGGACTCAACTCTGAGGCTGACATCATTAATTTTGTCGAAAAGCCGACTAACCCTACGCCCACGCCTAATGACCCCTCTAAAGCTCTTATCTCAATGGGGATCTACATTTTCAATATTGATGTACTAGATTGCGAGCTAAAACAAGCGCTTGAAAGCCCAGAATACAAACATGATTTTGGCCACAATATCATCCCTAGCTTAATTGGCAGGGCAAAAATTAAGGGCTATGTTTTCGCCGATAAGGGACATCCTGGTGGTAACGGTTATTGGAGAGACGTAGGTAACCTTGAAGAATACTATGCCGCTACCATGGACCTACTTTCACCAACACCAGAGTTGAATCTTTATGATCAACAGTGGCCAATCATGACCAACCAAGTCCAACGTCCAGGTGTTAAATTTCTATTTAATGACGCAGAACGTCAAGGTAGTGCCGTCGACTCTGTGGCATGTGCTGGTGCCATAATTTCAGGCGCATCTATCGTTCGGTCATTAGTCTCTTCTGACGTCTACATTGATGAAAAAACAATAGTGGAAGACTCTATTCTCTTACCTGCATCCCATATCGGAAAGAATTGTAAATTAAACAAAGTCATTGTTGGTGAAGGCTGTGTTATCCCTGACGGGAGTGTTATTGGTTACGACAGAGAAGAAGATCAAAAGCACTACACCGTATCTGAAACTGGTATTGTGCTGGTGACATCAGAAATGCTCTAACGTACGACAGGAAAAACATTGAACAGTGCAGTTCCGAGTTCTACGATTGTATGAGGTAAAGGTAGCTCGCCATTAATGAGTAAGGCTTAGCGATGGGAACTCGCCTCAGTGAATACTTGTTCCCCTTGATGTATTCACTCCTCTTTCCTGTTTTGCTTGCATTCTGTCAACTCTATGAAGCAAACGTTTTATTACAAGTTATCCACTAAAAATGTGTAGCAAATTCAACCAAAGCCAGCAACATCGTTCAATCGAGATACTGACAAAATAACTCTTTAAATTCAATAGGATAAAGTCTAAACCTGCGAATTAATGCACAGACTGCATAATGCGCGTGCGCATTTTTCATACACCAACTGCTAATTTCTGTCACTTGCCTCCATTTAGCTATGAACAGATTCATTTAATAAATTTTACTCTATAGCGAAAATATTGACAATTTCTTGTCCCAGCGGACATTGTGTACCGCCCACGTCTACCGCTCATCAATCCCAATAAAACTAGCGCGAGTTCACAATAATAGACTCATTACTTAGCCAGCCTGTTAATAAATATCGAAACAGAGAGCTGATTAGTTCTTGTACTTCATAGGGTTAACATTCACACTCGAAAACACGAGCAGGAAACATTCACAGCAAAAAATGAGAGACTCAAATACATTCCCAAGCAGTATTTGAAGTACCTGGAAAACATATATATTTCGCGCAAACGTTCTCCTAATACTACAATGTCTTTCAGGCTTATTACATGAATCATTCAGCATTCGATCTTCTTAAAAATACCACTCGCGGAAAAATAAAAAATATCGAAAGGATCCCACCTTGCAGTAAAGAGTCGTTGCTCGATGCCGTCGACAATGTGACAGTTCTAGACGACATCATTGTTATCAATCAGGCAATAAAAAAACTAATTGCACACGAGCAAGCTTCAATACCAAGTTCAAGCAAGGAAATAAGATACTGATAAATAAGTCATTAAAAACACATTCTTGGCATATATAGACTGCGGTGACCAAGTCAAATTGGCCGCTGCTTCACAACTTCTTTAACTCTCTTCATGAATCCGAATTAAGGTCATCCCCAGCCTTCAACCAATAATCTATTGACTCATCACTAACCTCTCCATACTCTTTCGCGACCTTAATCACAGCCTGTTGAAATTGGTAGCTAAGCTCGTGTTGTCCGCAAAGCGCAAGGCTTCTGATGATTCGTGAAATACGAAGGTGGTTATGTCCACCCCGTTTCAACCAGATATGATCGCGGATATTTAACTGAGCGGTAGGAACGATTTCACCCTCTTGCCATTGCAAACCAAAAAAGCGGAGCAACAAATCTAAAGATTTTTGCTGCGCTTGCTGAAGTGCTTCCGACTCAAAAAATGCAGCTCTGTCATCAGTGGTTAAAACAGGCGCATGTCGGTTGAACTTGGTTTGGGTATCGATAGGAAATAGCCATTGGATATACTTGTGATCATGCTCAAGCCAAAAACTAGTATAGTCCCATATCTCGTTAATGAATCGCCCTTGGTGATCGGTACCTTTTCCGAGTTGAAAGGCGATTAATGCGGACTGTTCAATCTTCATAAGTGACATCCAAAAGTCGAAAATCAGGGTCGGTTACATAATTACCTTCAAGGAGGGGATAAACGGCCTTATAGGTTACCGCAGCGCGCTCAGGATCTGGTGGTACTAACCTCAACTGATAGCTGCAAATAGCGCTGAAGCAATGCATCTTAAAGGCTTGATAATAACCTTGGTATTGTGTGCTTTCGCTAAACCTAAACATTCGCTTTCGGTTAAAGCCTTTTTCAAAGCCAGCCAAGTCTGGAAGGAAATACTCTGCACTTTCCATCGGGACATAGTAGTTTTCACCATCTTCAGAAACGTGTTGATAGTCAGTCACTAACACACGTTCAGGTACCAATGTCCATGGAAGTTCAACCGACAAAAAGAAGATACCTTGCTGTTCAATTTGCTGTTGAAGAAAGTGATGCATTTCTGAGCCATCAACAGCGAGACTAACCACTTCTCTATCTTGTTCGATAACCAATTTCTCAGTTAATGTAATGCGAGCCAGGTGATACGGATATGGCTCTACCTCCGCCTTAGCGGGTAAAGAGCACAGTAATAGTTGCGCCAAACCTAAAAGGCCAATTAACAAGCGTTTCATATTTTTATTTTCAAGCAAATGTGACGACACCTTTCGAGTAAAAAAGCCGGAAGCTTAAGCATTGTGGATGACCCACTAGTTCTTTAAAGAAGCGTAGGTTCGGATAAGTATTGTTAATAGTGAGCTGACAACTTGACCATTTAAAATCAATTAACACCATTTTTACTACAAAAGTATCATGGTCTAGATTTGGTTTCAAAATGGTCTCAACCGCAGATAGAACGGTTCAAACTTGTGGAGTTGGGGCTTTGATCGCTTGATTTATAGAACGATTAAACACTTGAAATTAAGGGTTATTTTAGCAGTATGCTTAGGAAGCAAAGATTGGAGCGTGCAGCGGGAATCGAACCCGCATCATCAGCTTGGAAGCATTATACCCACTCAATTTTTTACTGTCGAATAATTAAAATCAAAAGCTATTTCAGATAGTTACCGTTGCATACCCTACCAAATCTCGATCTCATTTTTCACCATTTTTGATCGATTTTTTTAACTTTGAGTCGCAAACAATGTACACTTATTGTACATTTTGTGACTTAAACGAGCGTTTGAAATGTCTCATATTTTATCAAATCGTTCAAAAAATCGATTAGAATTTTCGATTCATAGTGCTGCCCTACCCGCCTTTTCGTTCTTTCATACTCGGCAGTTTTGGGTGGATAAAGCGGTTATGCAGCCGTCGTCTTTAGATGAGATTAATGTCGGTCTCACGCTTCAGGCCGTACGCATATCAAACAACAAAATCGCCATTATCTCCGGATTTGAATCGTTCAGTTTTTCATTAACAACACTGAAGCTCGTCGACTGCGAAGTACTTATTCACGATGAGATGAGTGATGTTGAAGTCGAGAAAAGAGCTTGGTTGGCCGTGTTACGCACCATGCTTTCCTCAATCGACAACAAATCAGCAGAAGACTTTCGTCGAGCACTTAATCAACAGGCGCCAAACACAATCATTAAATCTCTTTTTGATAAGAATAAATTGAGCCAAAAACAGCTCTCCGTCATGACACACTCTTCGAGAAGTTCTCTCGCTCAGCAAAACGCAAAAGCGCAAACCCTACAAACTCCCCCCGATGAAGAACCTTCCATTTTTGAGCAGCTGTTACGGGAGAAAAAACGAGATGTTTGAAGGTGTAAAAGAGCGGTTTAAACACAAGAATATCGAGCGTTTTCTAAAGCAGCTCTTCCCATTCGACGAGAGTCACAATGCCCTTATCGCAACTGAAGTCATTCGGCTATGTGCCGTCATCAGAGAAGAATACCGAGACGAGTTTTCTGAAATCCCCTTTCTTGTTTCAGAAGCCCAAAGAGTACAACGCCCGCCAGCTTCGGCAAATTTGCACGACATAGTCATCTCAATTTCGAATAATAAGAACCTCGGTGTCCATTATCTACCTGCTTTCTTGTCATCCAATCTTTTGCTTACTTCCTATGACCGCAACAAGTTCGACCAATATAAAGCGCTGACTTTTTTATCCGTGGCGCGCCTTTCATTTATCGGTACGCATCAATCCAAAATCAAAGACATCTGTAATGACGTGAGGTTATTTGCCAATGGTAAACGAGAAACAATGGCCGCTTACTTACCAGACATTGAACAGCTCAATTTTCACCAGCTTGTAAAAGCGTTTCAAACTCTTGTTGATGACGAGAATGATAATCGTCCCCCGAATCAAGTGGTCGACAAACTTAATCACTATCGCCGACCCTACGAGTCCACTTTAAACTACTCGGACGGCTACACTCGTAATGTTACTAGTAGTGAATTCAAAAAAAGTGGTCGCCTTGAGCAAGGTGAACTCAAAACACTCGATGACGATGGTGAAGAAGGGTTATTTGAGCTAACACAGTTCAACGAAGGCCCCAAATCAACGAGTCATAGCTGGCAAAAAGAAGACCACCACGGTGAGAGCAGTCGAACGACAAGTATAGTCAGCAGCTATACCCACACTCAGCCGAGCTATGCAGCTGGGGCATTGCATGCTCGCGCCATTCAAGCTCGTATTGAAAAGAGAGACATGAGTCTTGCTTGCGATATAGACAGTGCGACTATTTATGAAATAGGTGCCTTGGTTCGCTATTGCATGGAACAAATCAGCACCAATTCAAACACTTTGATGGCAGCCAAGTTACTGCTTGTTATGCTATTTAGCGGCAGTACCTACACCCAAGCAAAAAAGCTGAAAAGTAAACGCTCCTCGCGCCGAAAGCTCGTAGGCTTTTGCCGAAAGCACAGGCTGCCTTCTCAAAAACAGCGTACTGAGCTCCTGCCTCTTCTGACAAAAACCACGGAAGAGTTTTGGTTGCCTTTACCGCTGATTGTCTGTCATGGGTTGAGCAGCCTTTCTTTCAGAGATGTGGAAGAAGCGGAACTGAAAGGATTGCTCAGTTACATTAACAAACGGCATGATACACATCTAACACTGAGAAAAGTAACATCTTATCTTAAACAGAAGCTGTCGCATGAAAATGTTGACTCGACCATTATTGCTTTGCTGACATGTGAGATAATTAACACCACACCTGCTGTGTTTTACCTCCAGCTTTCTCATGGATACCTACTTCAAACATACAACCGTTACTTGGACTTCCTATCACACTTAACCCTAGCTCCCTCCGCGTTCACTCTGTTCGATGAAATTCCCAGTCCTTTATCACTTGGTTCACCCTTGTATATTGAAACGGACGTTTTGTCTTCATTGTTTGCCCACCTTCAGTCAAAGCTGAACTCAAAGCAGCCAAAGGATGAATGCTTCCATAACGACATCACGATTTACACTCAGCTTATTCTTGCGATAGCATCTGGCTATCGTCCCGTCACCGGTTGGTTTGGAAAAATCACGCACTTATCACTGCAAACAGGCGACTATTGGATTTCTGACAAAGAGTCCGGTATTGGTGATAATAGCCGCGTCATCAAGCTTCCAGACATCACGATTAAAATCCTCGACAACTATTTGAGCTATTGCAAGCGACGAGTATTACAGCTCGCCAACACTCAACCAGAGCTATCACTCGAGTATCAACGTTTACTCACAGGGGAGACTCATCTCTTTTTCTACTTAAGAGAAAGTCAGTATGAGCCTTGTACACCATCAAACTACACATTTTTCATTGACTCAGTCTTCCCTCTCCAAGCTAACTGGGCAAGACATCACGCTCGGTCACTATTAACGGCAAAGGGCGTTGACACCTCAGTCATTAACGCCTGGATGGGACACATGAATCAATCTAAACGCAGTTTTCACGAGTTTAGCACTCTCACCCGCCAACATATGGTGACGATCTCAAACATCCTTAACGAACACCTGTTAGATATTGGCGTGGAGGCCACCTATGACTGAGATTGGTGTCGAAGCTCGCCGTAAAAATCGACTGAACCAGATAGAGCGAGTCAATCAAAAAGCACAGCAAGTATTTGAGAAATATTTCCCGAACCCAGCCATAGTGCCGAAGCCAGAACGTTTTTATAAAGACTGGGCGAAGTTCATCGATGACATCACCCACATATTTGGGCGAATTGGCGATTACCGACGTGCCTTTAACATCGGTGTAAAAAACGTCCTCAGTTATCAAAAACTCTATAACTGGAAGGTCAGCCCTCCAAGTTACATTGTCACCAAAAAGTCACCTAAACCACTGCGCACGCTCGATTGGATGCAGAATGCTTGGAAAGGCTATGAATTCTATCAACATTGGTACTTCGGTGAGCTACTGAAGTCCCCCGCTCAATCCAAAGAACAAGCTTTTCGGAATCTCATCCTTTCGCTCATCTATCATAGCGGCCAAGCGAATCCTGATGTTGTAGACGCCTTCCAACGATTAATTGCTAGCTCAAACGTCACAGTGCATCATTGGAATCAGTCGCCTTTTATTAGCGTAACCATAGACTCTGAACGGTTTAACACCAATGTTGATGTCGCGAGAAAGAAAGTCACCCAATTTCATTGCTACCTTCACCCTATTACACTTGGCTTACTGCGTTTATGGAAACGGTGGCAGCGCCATAATTGGCAGGCGCCTAGAGATAGAGGCGAGTTGGGCACCATATTGACAAGAAATCAATGCGACCTGACTTTCAGTCAACTTTGCAAATCCTCGGTCTACGTGGCAGAAAACCAATCTGATTTAGCCATCAGCCAGGCGCTCATTGAATACCAAGTGAGCAAAACAAAGTCTTACGGTCTTCCGCCGAGCAATCTTGCTCGCTTGATTCACCCAATGGTCTATCCATTAACGGATATCGACGTTACCTCCGCTTCGGCTTCCTCAGATTCTGAGTTAAGCGCAAAGAATGCGAAACCAATATCACAACACCTTGAACTCTTTGACAAACTAAAAGCTTGTTTGCGCCCCAAAGGAACCCTCAAACCAGTGAGCAAAGCAACACTCAAGCAAAGCCTGGAAACGTTAATAGCGGAAATATCGAGTGAAGAAGCAATAAACCAACGCTTACTCATCCAGTGGTATCGCCATAAGCTAGACTCTTGCAGTGTCGGCACCTTAAAAGCGTACCATTCGAGCCTAACACGCAAATGGCTGTACCTCAGCGAAAGATATCAATTGAATTCACTCAACAGTGAAGAATTAGAACAAATCTACAAGCAAACCATCGACAGCCACACGACAGACAAGTCAAAGAAGTACTTTGCAGGCCGACTCAAAGACTTACACGCTTTTGCTGTGGAAGCTAATGTGCTTACGCCTATTTCGAGTGACTATTTACACACTGACCCTACGCAAGCCCATACTCGCGCCGCATTTGTCGATGAAGCACTATTCACAGGTCTACTTAACGGTATTTCTTCTACTGAGGGGCTAAATGAAGCCGATAAACTGTGCCTTCAATCAATGTGTATCCTCTCCTATCGATGTGGCCTAAGACTCAATGAATTGGTCAAGTTACGAATCAAAGACATTGAACCTTCCAGAATTGGCTGGCTCTCCGTTCGAGATAATCACCTTGGTCAAAACAAAACCGCCGCGAGTTTACGGAAAGTACCGCTTTACCCAATATTGCTTGAGCACGAAACCAAAATCATCAACGACTATTACCATATCAAGCAGGAACAACAACTTGGACAAAAACACCCCTTCTTTTCGCTTGGTGCCGACGCAAAGCTTCCAGTCAATAGCTTTCGAGTGTCTATGCTTGTTGGGGAACTGCTCAAGTCCCTTTCCCAATTGAACTATTTTGTATTTCACCACCTTCGCCACAGCTGCTTAAGCAGGCTGCAACTTATCTTGGAAGTCGATGACTTAAGATCACTACCCCAACAATTATCCCCATACGATAGAAGCCAGCTCGAGAAAATCAAAGGCATTGTGTTTGGACGATCAGCCATGAACGGCTACGATGCCATCGCCGCTATGGCGGGTCATGAGTCGCCACGGATGACATTTGAGCATTATTTCCATTTTTCTGATTGGATCGTTGCTCAAAAACTGAAAGAGATCGACTTTTCACTTCCTCAAGGCGCAATGAGCCAAGTGGGCTTATTGCCTCAAAGGGTCCCACTTGAGAAAAGACTCAAACGATATGTCCTGCCCTACTTGATGAAAACGCTCGCTATTCAAGAGCTATCAACCAGCATAGACAATGGTATTGTTCCCACGCTCCATATTGAAGAGGATAAAGAACTCAGTTCCATTCCGGTTTGCCAAAGTGCTCTAGAGCGTTACCAACAAGGCTTTAGCCGTGAAGATATTTGTACGAGGCTAAGAATCAGCGAGACAACATTAGACAAGTGGATTAGCAATGCCAAACACATCAAAACATTCTCCACGGAGTCGGCTGGTCAGCAATACTCCCGCCATTTTTCTAATGCCCGTTCGACGAAACTTCTGCCCTCTGCACTCAAAACTTCCATTGAAATCAAAACGCAGAATCAGTACATAAAAGATTTAAAAGAACACTACCTGCATCACCATGTAGCTATCGTCGATGCCATTAAGTACGCCCTCAACCACGCCAGTGTTTCTCGCTCAGGTATCCATTTCAACTCACCAGTTGAGTTGAAAAAATTTCTAAAGACCACCCACTTATTTATCCCTAAATCTCACTGGCGCGCGGCAACGCAGTACCTCGATAGCAGCATTAAAAAACCGGAATGGCTCGATGCCCTCAAAGGTATTAAAACGTACAAGGAGAGGAAGCCCTCAGGTCGTAGTAAAAAAGCACAAGGGGCAGTTAGGTTAGAGCTAGCGCACCCTGGTTCACGAATGAACAACCAGTCAAAAACTAAGCGATCATCGCCACTTTTGCTACATTTGTTCCATATGATGGGCATTATGATGATGAACCTAAATGGTGGGGATGAATCGACCTCCTAAAAGGAACACCTATTTAAGATGCTAGGTCTCCACTTAATGCTTAACATCACTATTGAAAGCAAAGAGATCAACCACGTTATCTGGGATGGTCGCTTTTTCTTGTGACGTTTCATTCGTCATCGACGCCGCGACCATTTCCATTTGTGCTTGGATTTCCGCTATTTCTGCTTCATCTTGAATACTATCTATCATTTGAAAACTGTTGGGGGAAATAAATGGACACTAACACCCTTAAAATCTATCAACGAATTCTCGCTTCTGCGGTACTCATAATGGCGTTCACCTTACCTGCACAGGCGGCTAAGTATGCCATTCTAGTTGGGGTAGCCGATTACGAAAACCTCCCACCGGATCTACAACTCGATGGCCCGGTAAATGACGCTGAAATCGTCACCTCTGTGCTACTTCAAAGGGGGTTCGCTGAAGACAATATCCTGCAGCTGATAACCCATGACGGCTATACCCAACCAACGCGTAAAAATATTCTGGCGGCGTTAACTCATGTCTCAGACAAGGCGAGCTCCGGAGATTTTATCTACCTACATTTTGCGGGACACGGCAGCCGACAGCCCGCGAAAAAAGCAAGCAATGATGAAGCCGATGGGCTCGACGAGATCTTCTTACCTTCCGATGCTAACAAATGGGATGCATATATTGGCTCGGTAAAAAACGCCATTATTGACGACGAGATTGCCCTCTTTATCGATAAAATTCGTGGTAACGGTGCAGACGTTTGGTTGGTGTTTGACAGTTGCCACTCTGGCACCATGACACGTGGTGCCGCCACACCTGAAGTTAAATATCGTCGAATCGGCAACAACGTGCTAGGTATCCCAGATTCCAACAGAACTCCAGATATACAACACCGGGGGAACAACGAAAGAAGTGATACACGGACCGATTTTAGCCAGTGGAATCAGGCTAATCATTTTCAGGAAGGTACGCTTCAAGGTAAACTACAAGGCTCAGAAGGCAAGGGAGCGACAAACCGAGGTGCATTGATTGCCTTTTCTGCTGCTCAAAGCACTCAAACCACACCAGAAATGAAATTGCCACGATATGAAGAGAGCCGTCGCTACCACGGCCTGTTTACTTACGCCTTAATGGAAGTGCTTAGTAACAACGGTCAAATTAGCTATCAACAGCTGGCTCAAAAAGTACTTGCCCGCTACGAAACCCTGCCATGGCGCAATACTACCCCTCTCTTTAGCGCCTCAGACATGAATAGCCCAGTCTTTGGGGAAAAAGGGGGGCATACCCACCAGTTCACCGCCAAATTAGAAGGCAACATACTCGCTATTCAGGGCGGTAAACTCGCCATGTTGACATCCGGCTCCCAAGTAGCGCTGTTTGGGGATGCTACAGCCACGGATGATCAAAAACTGGCGTCGTTGGAAATCCAGAGCGCGACAGCCGTCAAAAGTTATGCCTCCATAACAGGCCTAGAAACCAAAACGTGGCCAAAACCGCTGTACGTCCGGCTGATCAAACCGGCCATTAATGACACCCTAAAAGTTGCTTGGATCCCTGCGAAAGGCACTAGTGAGGCCAAGAACCAACGTATGCAGAAAGCCTTAGCTCAGGCAGCTAAAGAAGAGGCTCTACTAGAGTTCGTCAGCCCGGAAGCCGCGACCATTGTTACCACTCAGTTTGAAGAACGCCTTTGGTTTTTAAAAGCCGATCAATCTTTACCGTGTGAATACCAGGAACTGTCGAAGAAGTCTTACCAAACGTGCGTCGACGTCAGACCACAACAACCTCTATTGAATGTGCACGAGCCACACGTCCCCACGCAGTATGTCTCGGTATTGAAAAACAACCTGGTCAAAATCGCCAACGTTGAGCGCTTGCTGTATAGCAACCGTTATTTGAATGGCGTGGAAAAAAATCTTGAGGTCAACTTCCAAATTGAACGTGATGGACAAGTACAAGACATGCCTGTCAACGTCACGCCAGTGCTTCAGGAAAACGATATTATTCTCTTTAATGTCAAAGGACTCAGTCGCACCTCACAAGACGTCAGCATCCTATTTGTCGACAGCCAGTATGGCATTACCCAGCTCTACCCTGCACCGGGAGAACCCAACAGGCTGCACAAAAACGAAGCTCTCTCGTTCAACTGGACAGTAACGGTCGATACCGTTGGACGCGAACATTTGCTGATCAGCAGCCAGCCTGGAAGAGGAGTCAATCAAGACCTTTCTCACTTGGAACAGGCGCCATTACAAATGAGCAGCAGAGGCCTAGGCAGCGGAAGACCACCCGAGACGGGAGGCGTGAAACTTTTCTCTTGGAACGTCACCCATTAGCTATGGAAGAGTCAGCCACAGCAACCATGTAGCTGACTCTTCGGCGATCATATTTAACAATAACTCATAGAAACCGTGTTTAAAAAGAGCACGTCACCGTCACGTGCAATACTCATTTTCGATCTCAGAAATGGCGAGAGTGGTACATTTCTAAATTAAAGTTGCAGCTCAACTTAACTTCATTTGAGCCAACCACTCTACAGTGCTGTAGACGGTAGCTCCATTGCCATTGGGTTTCCTTAACACTCGAAAACAGCATATTGTTGGCTTAGAGTATCGAATGATTCAAACTCAGCCCCTTCGTTTTGATTCTCGCTGACTAATCTTCCCGCAGTGTAAGGAATATCTGCTTTATACAGTACTTCTCCTTCCAGCGTATTGCTTATAGAACAGACCAAATAAGATTCACAGTTGAGTAGCGATTACTCAGTAATACACTTCACTTCCGCTTGTTGTCTAAAGCCCCGCATGCCAAAGTTCTGATGATCTTCCGCCTTGGCATTCTTCGTCCGTTGACAATGCAATTGCAACGTCTCTTCACTCAACCTTACTGAAGCGTTATTGACCCATACTGGCCCAATACCACTCAGTTCAACCAGAACTCGTCCTTCCTCTGCACGCATAACGTAAATAGGAGGCTCCGGCAAAGTATCCACAACGAATAGCGACCAATTGCCGTTATCAAACTCTAGATCGACCACCGGCTCCAACCAAGCTTCAATAGAGAGGGCCGCTGCAGAACTCAATAGCAAGTGACTAGACAGCAGAGCACACAATATCGTAGAAATGATTCGGTTAATGCACTTCATAATAAGCCTCAAGTCGATCCAGCACCTTACCACCTAGCCATCCCATAGCAAGCAGAAACACCCAACTCGAAGGCGCAGCGTCGTATAAACCATACACCACGCCCACGATCAGTACCACGTATAGCAAACTCATTCCCCAGAACACCTTCTTGAGTGTCGGCTCAGCAATGCGACCCTTTACCGCTCGTCGAAACGCCAATAACAACAAGGTATAGAAGGTCCAAATCGCCAAGTTCAGTTCACGGGCGTGAGGTAAGTCTTTGGTGTAACTCTGGCCGTAAACGATCAAGTTGTCCAATGCCATGGCGTGAAAGAAAACACCCGGTACCGCGCCATGAACCGGCGATATGACGTAATCGTGAATCCCTTCGATTTGCCCACCTACCAGCACGATTTTGTTGGTTATCCAACGTCGTAGCATCTCCCGATCCGTCTCATCGCCCGATCGAGCCAGTGCAAATAACTCGTCGGCATACAACACTTTTTGAGGAGGGCATGCGACTTTGCGCTCAACCGGAGCAAAGCCAGGAATCATGTTGTTCGCGATGCTTTTGGTCACCGCCCAGAGCAGTCCACCAAGATTGCTGGCCGGTTTTTCGCATTCGGCGGCGCGATGCGCCAGCAACACGGGGGCCGATAGCGCACTCCATTTTATGCTGATGGGGTGAGCCGACTCAGGCTCGGGTAGTGAGCACGCTCCCTTGTCGCAATACCTTTCATACAACGCCGCCGCTATACTCTTCTCACCGCCAACATATACTGGATATAGATTCTGACTCAGGTTCCAGCCATTAATTGCTAGCGTTGCGAAACGTTCCAGACGATCTTTGACTTCAGCAGTCATCGAAGAGTCCCTGCTGCCTTTTGCCAAATAGAGGTGCGTTTGTGTGATTTGCTGTATCTGCTCCAGTTTACTTAATGCCCGCTCGAAAGAAGGGTCCAGTGATCGGCGCTTTATCCACATCACATCATAAAAGAGCGCCTTGGGATCATTTACCATGATAGCCGACAGTAAGTTTACCTGATCCAGATAGGACAGTGGCCAATCATTCGATTGCCAAATAGCTGGATACAGATTGTCTATAGCGCGGTCATTAAAGATCACTATCAGAATCTCGTGCTGGCTTTTGTCTGATTCGTAGGTTTTCGCGCTCAGGCGATAGATAGCACGCTCACTCGCCCGCTCACTAGCACTACCGATCCCGTAAGGGTCTACAAAGATAATCCAAGAACCGAATAGAAAGAGCAACAACCACTGACACAGGAAAGGCGACTTCCCATAGATCCATCGTGTTTTGTTCTTTAACCAGATACCTACTCTCATTTCGCACTACCATCCCGAAAGGCTTTTCCAACATCCATATCCTATAAGCTTAATCCGGTGGTAGACGAAGACAAGCCACTTCAACCTGAGCCTCAAAGGCACGTCATAACGCCAAACTCAGCTCAATACATTGGCTGCTCCATGGCTCTGTCACCCTGTTCAATTGCGTGCTCTCGCGCACTGTTTCTCATACTCAGTACAGCAATAGGATCCGTGTCAACTTGTAGCAAAAGATGTACAGTTTCAAGCGTTCCCGAATACACCGCCCACAGCAGAGGTGTTTACCTTGAAATCTCGGCATCAAGAGACAAGCTGTGCTTTAGCCGCGACCTTTCTAACTCTCTCAACCAGAACACTGGCTGCAACAAATGTTCAGCCAAAGTCGAATGACCATCCGTCACACACAAACTCTACCGCGTTTTTGTTGCAAAACACTCCTTGCGGAGCGGCGCCATGATGCAGAAAAATCACGACGTGAGCCATTATTTAAGGAATAAGGCGTTATCCTTTGAAAAGTCGAACAATACCGGCTGCTGTATCTTGCTGGCTATCTGACTCTTCTCCCGGCCAGATACCGCGCTCAAGCCACGTGTGCCCGGTGTTAAGCTGCTGAAACCACCGGATTTGAGCTCATCCACCAATTGCGGTACACGCTGTACCCCATAGTTCAACCACTCACGTGTGGAAATACGGTTATCTTTCGGGAAGTAGTCTGCTTTTCCGGATCCTAATCCTTCTTTTGCCAAGCTGTAAGTCAAATAACCGTGATTCAAACTTGAGCTCTCTAAAGCGAACTGCTCGGCCTGACTGGCGCTCAGGTAAAACATCTTTTTATCCCACGCCAACTGACCAAGGCCCCGGCTACCCATCGGGCCGGGTTTAAAACCGTTACTCGCCAACGCACCGGCTGACTGGCAGGCATCCACAATCATTACCATGCTACCGGCGTCTATCTGTTCGATCAAAATGGATAATTCGTTGGCAGACAATGTGCGCGCTAACATATCCTCCGAAATGACCCGACTGGTTCCTTTCCCGATATCACTAGTGAAGAAGTAGAATTCGCCCTGATGCAGTAACCCGTGACCGGAAAAGGTGAAGATTACCAGATCATCCGGCGTAACTCGTTCGATTTCAGAAGCATTGACCACGTTAGGTATCTCTACCGCTTCCCCTGCCAAACGACGTAGCACCGCTGCCAACGTGCCCTTATCAGCATTGTTCTCGGCATCGTCCGACAACAGTTGAATCGGCACAATCGTATAGTCTGTACTAGTGGCTAGATTGTCACTGATCATACTCACCATCTCTTGGGCATCATTGACGGCATACGTCAGATCCCACGAACGGTTACTGTACCGATTTATCCCGGTCGATAAAATATACGCCTTAGGCTTGCGTACATCCAATGTCGGGAGGGTCACTGACCTTGTGCTAACCAAACTTCGGATCCCATGTAGGTTAAAAGCATAAGCACTAAACTTGACGGAGGCTCCTGCGCTTTTCTGAAATCGGGTAGGCAGTTGAATACTGTCGAAGCGGACTGTTTGTTGCGGATCAGTTGACAGATCCACCGCCTGCCCTACCAATACTTCATCCCGGAAGAGCTGAATCGAAGAAACCCCTTCCTCCCCCGATGTCAGTTTCAGTGCTACATCAATGGTGCCATCGTTCATTATCTCTATCTTTTCTATGGCCACCTTTGGCTGACGCGTATCGATATCATTGAGGTCGGAGACATCCGGGAACGGCTCCCCCCTCAGCGCCCGAACCAATAACCCCGGTTCATAGAACGGTTTCATAAACAGTTCCAGTGGTTTCGGGTCAAACGGCTGTTCATACAGTACCCAAGATGCTGCGGGAATATCACCGGGGGTATTACTATCATAACGGCCAGAAGCATCGGTTACCAACCAACCACCGCCGTCGAGTATCATCAGTGTAACGATAGGTTGGAATGTCTGGGGATCCAAAAAGAGCAATTTCTGATCGGTGGTCGTAGCATGCAAATACCGACCGCTTGCATCAAATCCAGCTTTCACAATCACATCGTCAATCACCGCTACAACCCGGCCCTGGTCAGATGCAACCACGAAGGTCTTGGATGCCCCATTAACGAGCCGATACTGGGTTTGGTTTCGGGGATCCACAAAGGCTGTTGCCACATCCCCATAGATTTCTTCTTGTTGCGTAATCTCACCGTTGGTGCGCGAAATGTTCGAGTGGCCTCGCTCAGTCAGCAGCGAAAACTCTCTGGCCGTCACATCGAACGCGAGGACATCATCACTACCATTTAAATGTTGTATCTCATCTTTTAGTTGGATACTTTCACCTCGTTCACCGTTAGTCACATTCAGCGAAAAAAGTTGGCGATGCTCATCTGTTTTTGCATAAAACCAGACCGTGTCACTCGGCCGCCCATCTATTTGAGGCATGACAAACAGCTTGTCCCCACGGCGGGTAGTGATAAGGTCAGAAGTCTCATCATGATTTATCAACCAAGGATAGCTGACATCGCTGAGAAGGATTTCATGCTGAAGCTGCTGGTCACGCCAATGCAGTCGGGTTAACTGAAAGCGCTTATCGTCACCGGTTTTTCCGTTGTTGGTCACAGCCAACCAACCATTTTGAATAGCCGTTATCTGCATGTCCCGACTGTCGTTTTCGATTTCGACATGTTGCATTTCTAATGTGCTGAGGTTCAGCACCGCCAACGTATCGCCATAACGATGAGTCAGCAATAGGTGAGTATCATCCAGAACATCTATTCGTCGATATTCATCTTTAATGACCAATTGGGTGTTCAATTTACGGCCACTGTTAAGCGACCAGAGCTGCAGCTTATGATCGGAAATAAGAGCCATCATTTGCGGTTTATCCATGATCACTACCTGCTGCATAGGCAGGTTGTAGGCACGTAGCATACTGAGCTTTTGATCCGTTTTCCGATCAAAGACTTCAAACACGCCATCTTTCTGAGAGATATGGAACGTTTGTGAAGTGGCTTCATGCTTAGACTCGAAACCACTAGGAAAAACACCTTGAGCATCCACTGGAGTCAAGTCGTCCAACTGATAATAATGATTCGCCAGGCTGGACGCATAACCCGTACGGATACGAATAATTTGGCCATTTTTCGACAGTGCCAATCCTGAAATTGTATCAGGTAGATTCACAATCTGCCTGGCGTGGCTGGCGTAGTCCCAAACCACCAAGTGTTCCCGGAAAGCAGTAACCAGTCGTAGCCCATCGGGGGACAACCTGACGAAGTATGGCCTATCAGTTATGAATCCTACCGTTGGGTGATTAATCTTACTTTCAAAGTGAGCTAGCTCGGTTCGACTACTAGTGTCGTACAGACTGACCTGAGAACCGGACGCAAGAAGCAATCTGCTTAATGGCTCGTTCCAATCAAAGTCTTCGGTTTCACCAAGCTGCTCGTCGAGACTCCACACCGGCGCTTCCCGCACCAGATCCCACAACTGAAGGTACTTTTTATAAGAGCCTTTGTTTTGTACTATCGCAAAGAGCTGAGTTCCGTCAGACGACAACTGAACTTTACTCACTTTCCCCGTGGTCAATCGGATTTTTTTAATGGCACGACCCGTCGACGGTTTCCACAGCCATACTGCGCCGCCTCCAACAGCTGTAATAGCAATATCCGCCTGATCTGCTACCGAGAACGGACGATTGAACACCCGACCAAACGCATCAGTTTTGTTATCTGGGTCAGTGAACACGGCAAGGCTAGCTTTATGCTGTATGCGATCATAATAGTCAGATGACAGTAACATATTCTGGTGAAACGAAACATTCGTGGTGTAAAACAACGGTGCTTTGGTCAGTAGTGGATAGTAATAGTCCAGAGTTATCGTGTCTGAGTCTGGTGTGGTAAGGATTACCTCCAGATTTCTCAGTAGTATCTGCTGGTCGTGTTTACTTTCTGCCAGCAAGGTGTTCATGTCATTAATTGCCCCTTGCCGATCATTTATCAAAACTCGAACCAAACCGGCACTCACCCGATAGGTTCTTTGGTAACCCTTCCGCGGATTAGGGTTTTCGATGATGGCCGTTAGCTGCTCAAACGCTTTGGCATACTCACCTTTCGTTAAATAAGCTACCACAAGGTTATGCCGGAACAGTAGCTCGTAATTGCGACCGTTATCCTTCTTCAGGGTATGTTGCTCCAGTGCGCGGTTCAACACATCGCTTGCCTGTTCAGCCTCATCAACTTTGATCAAAATGGCGCTGTGGAGTAGCGCCGCATCTCCATGAGCCACATTGTCTCCAAGAGTGGCTATTAAACTTCGAGCACGTTCAAACTCCCCGAGATTATAGAGGTTCTCGGCACTCTCCAGTACCAGCTCATAAGCGTGGGTAACCGCAACCTCACCTGGTTGAGCAGTGTGCTCAAAATACTTACCGACCGTTTCAATGGCTCGATTGGTGTAGTTTTGCGCCACATTATTTTGTCCGTATTGCCTTAGTAAGGACGCCTGAAGTGCCTGTGCTGAAAACTGATAAAACAGAGAAGGTTCTCTCGAAACAATGCGATCCAACTCTGAAATGACCAATTTCAACACATCAGGGTCATTGAGCTGGGACGCCATAGTCCGCCATAAGTACAACTCGTAACTGGAATTCATCGGAGAATCGGGTAACGCTGCAAAATATGGAAGGAGCGATTGCCACAAGGAGTGAATCGCGCTGATTTTTGCTTGATTTGCTTCGTAACCACAGCTTTGAGCCAAGCTGTTTTCATCCAGAGCGTAAGCAAGATAAAACACAGCCTGATCCCGGTCGTGCCTTATGGTCGCAAGTTTCGCCAACAATAACGCTGAATCGATCCACTCGGTACTATTAGTGCACTTTTGCTCGCCAGTATAATTATCTATTATCCCCTGCCAGAATTGAGATTGTTTGATGGCTCTTGTCAAGAACCACCGTTCCAGTTCCACCATTCGGATGGTTCGGTCAAAGGTGACACGCTCTTCCTCAGATAACTTTTTTCTCTCCTCAATGAGAGCAGGCATAGGTGGAAACTGCGTTTCGATCTTCTTGGTTTCGAGCTGAGGCAGGTTGACATTGGGATCAAAGAGGCTAGTGGCCAAATATACCCAGCCCCCTACTTTGTTGATCACCTCTTCAGCTTGTTTGCGCTCTGCGTCTGGTAATGCTTCCGTCATGTTAAACGCCACGTTATTCAACCTGTTGGCTTCAGACAACAGTGAGAATTTGTTGTATCCAGAGTCCAACTGGCCCCATACCTGTTGAGCTAAGCGACCGCGAATCCAGCTTAGCTGTAACATGAACTGCCAACTAAAGTCGTATTGGTTTGCGTCTGTTTCGACAAACTCCTGAAGCTTGCGTTTATACTGCTCGTCAAGGACTTGGTTACAGAGACCGAGCTCTTCCACCCCTACCAACGCTAACGGGTACTGTTGACCTCTGACAATAAGCCGATGGCAGGGTGCTGGCATTTCCTCGTCGAGTCCCATCAGCTGGTATTCTTGCCATAGCGCGCCGGCACTGTGTTCTAACCCAGTGATCCACGCATAACTCGCCAAGCCTTTTCCGGACAGGCTAAACAGCACAGCGACACATAAAACCTTGATGACCTGCCTCATTTCCCCTCCTTTGGGGTTGTGTTCATGTTGACAGCGGATGGATTTACTCGGCTAGCGTCCAGTAGCGGCCTTTTTCTGTCACGACTTCAGTTAGGGTCCTCTGACCCGGTGCCACCCCTTTGATGTGTTCCACCAAGTCTTCGATCACTGGCAGTTTGTTAGCATAATATGAGTGGGACTCTGGAATGCTCCATGGTGCTGCGTTCAGACCACTAGTGTCGATAACATCAATGTTCTCGATCAAACTCACCGGCATTCCTAAGCGCTTGGCTTGATTGACTTTGTTGGAAGCAATCAGTGCACCATCATTCTCAGAAGTATACAAAGCCCAACGATCCGCCAGTCGCGTCACCCGTTCTGCAAGCTGAAACTGAAACCACTCACTGTCTACATCTGGTGCCGCCAGAACTACGCTGCTAAATTTCAGGTGCTTGGTTTCTTCTTTTAGAGACATCTCATCTAGAGCATTTAACAGCACCTGATTACCCATGCTGTGCGCGATAATATGGATGTTCGTTTTGGGGTTCTCCGCATGTAACCGAGCCAGGAAACCGGCAAAGTGGGTAGCGCTCCAAATGGCGTCTTCCCGATCAGCGGCATAGTCGAGCAGCTTGGCATTGGATGGCCATGAGAACAACAGAGGCACTCCAGTAAAGTTGAAATCGTACGCCATCTGAGCTGTGCGTTTTATCGCCGCATTAAACGCTACATTGTAGCCGTGTAAGTACACAATAATGCTGTTATCCCACTCAGTTCCATCTGCTTTAACTGGGAGCTGGGACCAAAATTCATCACTTCCCATCTCTGAGACAGATCGAATCAATACGTGCTTATCGCTGTCTTGAAACCATTCTATAGACAAAAAAGGCTGTTCGATGCTTCCTTTTTCGTGATTAAACGGGATAGACACTTCCGCCTTACCGTAGTGAATGGGTGCCTCAATATCCCGATCCTTACCGTAATAGGCACCGCGTTTGTCGTCGCGTGCTCGCGTGGTTCCGTAATAAACGGTCTGGACGTGGAATGCTTTATCCTCTTTGAATCCACGGTTTTTTACCGCTGGGGTCTCTTTAATGTAGGTAGCAAGTTCGGCATATGTAGCGTAGAGCTCTTCCGGCATCGCGATTTCTGCAGCAGCAAACACCTTTGCCTGTACCGCTGCGATTTGATCGAGTGACAGACCCAAATCTTCCACAAACCGAGAACCTGGGCCTAGTGTGAGCTGATTTCCCAACACCTGACGTGAGACCTGAACAGCGCTCACTAACTCAGGGAAGATCTGAGAACAGGATGCCGCGATCACCACGACCTCTTGGTCACCCCCCTGTTTTTGGATGCTATAGACCTGACTGCTCTGCTGCTGTTCATTAATCCAGAGGATGTGGGTGGCATTGAGGTTAGAAGCAAGCGCAACAAACGGTGACTGATAAGAAACTATGACGTTGGCATGATCCCCAAATAGCACCTTCAACGTCTCTTGAGGAAGTACACATTTTTCTGTTGTTGTCGCCACACTGTATGAAGAAAACAGGATGGAAATCATCGTAACCAAGATAAACCAAAGGTGCTTAATGCCAATAATCCAATATTCAGTAATTGTAAACATGCGCGCCACATCTCCTTCACAAGTTAGCTGTAGAAGTATTATCCATTGTCGAAGTATTATCCATAATACCTTACCTAATACTAACAGCTCACACCTACTTGGATTATGTATTTGGGCCGTTCATTATTTTCCTCGCATCAGTAGTTCAGTCTACATTGCGCACAAAGTTTGTTTACAGTAATCACTTAAACTAGAGAGAGTTTTTTAGTGAAACGTCCGGTTTTTCAAGTGCAGATTTCTTACTCACAAACCATCTCAATGTCACCATGAAAGCTCTAAACGACAGCTTATTCCTTGAAGTTCACTGCACATAACCTAAATTTAAGAGAGGTAGTCGGTAGCTCGCCGTTAATGAGTATGGCTTAGCGATGGGAACTCGCCTCAGTGAATACGTGTTCCCCTTGATGTATTCACTGTTCTTTCCAGTTTTACTTGCAATCTATCAACTCTATGAAGCAAACGTTTTATTGCAAGTTACCCACTAAAACTGTGTACAAAACTCAACCAAAACTAGCAACATCGTTCAATCAAGACCCTGACAAAATAGCTCTTTAAATTCAACAGAATAAAGTCTAAACCTGCGAATTAATGCAAAGACTGCATAGGGCGAGCGCGTGTTTTTCATACACCAACTGTCAATTTCTATCACTTGAGCCAATTTAACGACGATTAGTAGAAATAGTAGAGAACAACCAGTGTCAAAATAACATCAGATTATACATAACCATATGAAAAAGTTAACTTTTATATAACTTTCAGTTTGACGCTGGAAACACAATATTATTAGAGGACTCCTTTGCCCTATGCTAACCTCAAGTTGTGTTTAACCCGCCTAAGGGCTTTGAAATGTTTGCTCAAATCCATCACACCGAAAGACGTAAATCACTCAAAGTAGCGACCAAAATCCTAGAAAAATGGGGGTGTACACAACATCAGGTGGAGCGACTACTGAACACAAACCATTTCGAAAATCCTGAAAACGACAGCTTGATACGAGCCAGCTACATTTTGTCGATCCATTCATCATTAAGTCTATTTTTTTCGAGCAAGGAAAGTGTTTACAGCTGGGTATCGAAAAAGAACCTTCACCCCGCTCTCGGTGGTTCACGTGCTCTTGATTTGATGCTTACCGGAGAACTGCGAGAACTGAAAAAAGTCGCAGACATTGCCAAGTCAATGATCTACTCAAACTAAGGATGTACGCATTATGAAAATTCTATACTTTATGGCCCGCCGTACTCTATATTCTTATAGCTACCTGACGAAAATTGGAGCGACTACCATTGGTTTAACTCAGCCTCAATTGTTCAAAACCATACCGTTCGACGTTAAAGCTGTAAATGCACTAACCACAGCAGCACAAGAGCATGGGTATTTACTCTACCCTATTGACAACCAAGACATATATAGAGACCTCATCAATAACCGCGTATTTCCTAAAGAAACCTTAGCACCGGATATCGACTGGGTAGGAAAAGTGAGGCTTGATGAAGCAGACCCAGTCAGACGCTTATTAGCTCACGCTCATCAATTAAACGTAGATTCTTGGTTCGTTTATGGTGATGTTGACCTATCGCATCACGCAACCTTCGCTGCACGCCAATTCCTCAGCAAGCACTGCAACAATATTAATCGAGATCTCGCTGACAAGATTTCATCGTACATTACAACGAAATCGCATTAAACCGTGCGTGATTTGCCCAAGTTGCAAGATACAGGAATCAACTTGGTGTTAAAATTTCACACCCATACATCGAACCCAAACCATTGGGCGTGTGAATTCCTGGTAACATTAGCAAGATGCTCATAGTCCCAATGTCAGCAAAACTTGTAAGAGATCGTCCATAGCAATGGACATAATGCATCTGGATTCATGGCTAAACCTACTTGGCCATACACATAACCCTCTGTTTTATCGTTCTACTAATCCGTACATTGCTTTATCAAATCAATCTTTACCTCGCGTTAACACCCATTTCATTCCCTAGGCACGTAAAATATCTCTCATCGACGGGGCTAGTCGAGTACAAGGAATGCCTTTAGAGATAGGCATGGTTTTTGAGGATAGGAAAGCCAGAACGGAATCATAAGGACACCGCGTATGGATGGCGATTTGGCCTGATAAGGATACTTCAACTCCAAGGAATAATTATGGACACCGCTAGGACAGCGATGGGAGCCAGAAGCTGAACGATATCAGCCAGTTCATTAAGGATGATTTTGCATGGAGCAACATAAGTAGCATGGGGGCTACTGCGTCAATTTAGGCTCCGATGATGGTTTTACCTCTCGGGGCTACTTTGTTTATTTTGACAAATAGCTTTTTGCGCATAAAAGGCATACAAGCCAAGGAAAACAACACATGGATTTGAATCACATTGAAGCTCGTATTCAAGAAGAGCTTACTCATACTCTAGCGAGTATCGACAATACCCGCGCACAGTTAAGCCAATCCGCCGTTCAATCTAGCGATTGCTGTGACACAGCTGACCAATTGCAACACCATTACCAACTGAACACGATTATGGGTCGTTTGAATGCACGCGCAAATGCGTTAACCCTCGCTAAAGCAAAAGTGTCTTTGAATGATTATGGGTATTGCCAAGCATGTGGTGACGACATCGAACCGGCTCGTTTAGCCTTTGATGTCACGTGTACACACTGCATTAGTTGTCAAACCAAAAAGGAAATAAACCAGCACCTTTATGCTCAGTAAAACTGATGTATTGGTAGCAGGAAACGGCCTTTTTAATACTCTGAATATTAAGGAAAATATGATGAATGCCACTTCTCATTCATTTAACGATTGGTATAGCCTCACTGGACAAAGAATGGCCGACTGGGATAAGAATGGACTGTCTTTAAAAGAAGCAGAAGCCTACTTAATGGAATATTTCAGTGACTTCCCTGCGGCAGGTGTTGAAGTAGGAAAATACATTGCAGAAAACTGGACCAGTCGTCGAGTTAAAATGTTAAACCCAAGAGCAAGACAAATACTGATACAAGTTTGTAATGATTACGAGCTTGTCATCAATGAAGGCCACATTAATAGATAACGTATTGCCCTGAGGTCTGCCTTAGGGCTCCTTCCAGTTTTACTTGCAATCTACCAACTCTATAAAGCCAACGGTTTATTACTATCACCCTACATCTACCGCTCATTACCCCTACAGAACTTGCGCGAGTTCACAATAATAGATTCATTACTTAGCAAGTCTGTAAATAAATACCGAAACAGAGTACTAATTAATTCTTTTACTTCATAAGGTTAACATTCACACTCGAAAACACGGGCAAGCTACATTCACAATAGAAATGAGAAGCCCAGATGCATTCTAGGGCGGTATTTGAAGTATCTGACAAAAATGTATATATTTCACGCAAACGTTTTCCTAATACTACAACAACGTCCTTCAGGCTTATTACATGAATCATTCAACATTTGATCTTCTTAAAAATACCACACGTGGAAAAATAAAAAATATCGAAAGGATCCCACCTTGCAGTAAAGAGTCATTGCTCGATGCCGTCGACAATGTGACGGATCTAGACGATATTATCGTTATTAATCAGGCGATAAAAAAACTTATTGCACACGAGCAAGCTTCAACAGTACGTTCAAGTAAGGCAGTAAGATACTGAAAATGATCCATTAAATACATATTCTTGGCATATATAGACTGCAGTGGCAAAGTCAGATTGGCCACGATTTCACAACTTCTTTAACTCTCTTTATGAGTCTGAGTCCAAGTCGGCCGCTGCCTTCAACCAATACCCCATCGACTCCTCACTAACCTCTCCGTGCTCTTTCGCAACCTTAATCACAGCCTGTTGAAATTGGTAGCTGAGATTGTGTTGTCCGCAAAGCGCAAGGCTTCTGATGATTCGTGAAATACGAAGGTGGTTATGTCCACCCCGCTTCAACCAAATATGCTCTCGGATGTTTAACTGACCGGTAGGAACGATTTCCCCCTCTTTCCACTGCAAACCAAAAAAGTGCAGCAACAAATCTAAAGATTTTTGCTGCGCTTGCTGAAGCACTTCCGACTCAAAAAATGCAGCTCTGTCATCTGTGGTCAAAACAGGCGCATGTCGGTTGAACTTGGTTTGCGCATCAATAGGAAATAGCCACTGAATGTACTTATGGTCGTGCTCAAGCCAAAAACTATTGAAGTCCCATATCTCGCTAATGAATCGCCCTTGGTGATCGGTACCTTTTCCGAGTTGAAAGGCGATCAATGCGGACTGTTCAGTCTTCATAAATGACATCCAGAAGTCGAAAATCAGGGTCGGTTACATAACTGCCTTCAAGGAGGGGATAAACGGCCTTATAGGTTGCCGAAGCACGCTCAGGATCTGGTGATACCAATCTCAGCTGATAGCTGCATATACTGCTGAAGCAATGCATTTTAAAGGCTTGATAATAGCCTTGGTATTGTGTGCTTTCGCTAAACCTAACCATCCGTTTGCGGTTGAAGCCTTGTTCAAAGCCAGCCAAGTCTGGAAGGAAATACTCTGCACTTTCCATCGGGACGTAGTAGTTTTCACCATCTTCAGAAACGTGCTGATAATCAGTAACTAACACTCGTTCAGGTACCAATGTCCATGGAAGTTCAACCGACAAAAAGAAGATACCTTGGACTTCAATTTGCTGTTGAAGAAAGTGATAAATTTCTGAGCCATCAACAGCGAGACTAACCACTTCTCTATCTTGTTCGATAACCAATTTCTCAGTTAATGTAATGCGAGCCAGGTGATACGGATATGGCTCTATCTCAGCCTTAGCGGGTAAAGAGCACAGTATTAGTTGCGCCAAACCTAAAAGGCCAATTAGCGAGCGTTTCATATTTTTCTTTTCAAGCAAATGTGACTACACCTTTCCAGTAAAAAGCCGGAAGCTTAAGCATTGTGGACGCTCCACTAGTTCTTTTTAGAATTTCTCAAAAACGCTGGAATATTTAGGTATTCCATTGCTTCTCTGCGCGTTTCTGGTTCTGTGCGAGTTGCTGCTACCGTATTACCCTTAACGTTCGTCTCAAGCTTTTCTACAGTGACAGGCACTTCACTTTGGCTGACGGTATCTTTTGGTGTCTCGTTAGAGATAGCAAGTTTGATGGACTGATAACCCTCTGGCACACTTTCCTCTGTATCTGAAATACCTGTCCCGATGATGAAAATCTCAATCAGATGCTGCATATCCGGCTTTTCAGTAATACCACTAACGAGAAGAGTGCTCGGTTTGAGCATACTTGTGATGGTGTCATTGATCTTGTTGTAAGTGCCTACCGTGATTTCTTCTCTGACATTAACCTGCACCAACGCCCCCTTCGCCAAGGTCATATCGCGATCTTGATAAATTGGATTGTTTACGGCGGCTTTGACAGCTAGTTCGACAGCAGACTGATCATCAGCCTTACTAGTGCCCAAAATCGCATCACCCGTCTGAGACATAACAGTAATAAAATCATTAAGATCGATATTCACGTAACCTGTACTGGTTAACATATCAATCAAAGCACGAAGGGTATCCTCCAGCATTCGGTCTGCATGCTTAAATGCACTGAACACACCAACACTCTCACCCAACGTTTCAAGTATATTATCGTTCGGTAACGTGACGACTGCATTAGCTAACTGTTTGATTTGCTTCAAGCCCTCTAAGGCATTCTTCATTCGAAGCTCACCTTCCGTCTTGAACGGCAAGGTAGGAATACATATGACTGGCTTGTTGCTGTTTCTGGCCAATTCGATAATGAAAGGCGTCGCACCTGTTCCCGTGCCACCACCTAAGCCGGCAGTAATAAAGATAATATCCTGACCGTCAAACAACGCCTTCAAATCATCTTCGTTCTCTTTTGCAGCATCAAGCCCTACTTCCGGTCTTGCTCCAGCACCAAAACCATTGGTGAGCGAGCGACCAATCAAGAAGTTTTCACCCGATTTGCAACGCTCAAGAGCCGAAGCATCTGTGTTGATGTTAATGATTTTAAGGTTATCATCCTCGATGGCATCTCCAATGGTCGAAGAGGTATTGCACCCGCAACCACCAACTCCTAAAACCAGGATTTTGGGCATTCCATTGTCGCCATCAACCGTAAAAATCATCTGCAGTTCCTTTCTTTACTGATTGATTACAAATATATATGAAATTATTCGCGCTTTCACGCGTCTGGCATGTCTTCGTTTAAACGATAGACAATTGAGGTAGTGTAATTGATAGAAATGTGCTTGAGCGCAAACTCTGCTTTGTGCTGAGTAACCGTCAGAACGGGATATCATCATCGTAATCAGTCAAATTGCTCGCCGGCGAACTAGGGGTAAGACGATTCCCCGACATACCTTGGCTCTCTCTATTATCAGGCAGAACCGTTGGACTTACTTGCGGTTTATGAGATGACATCGACAATGTATTATCTGTTAAATCGCTTCCCGAACTCGGGCGATTCCCCACTAGCTGCACATTACCACTAGGCCACCTAACAACAACCTCTGTGGTATACCGGTCTTGTCCATTTTGATCCTGCCATTTTCTGGTTTGAAGCTGTCCTTCTATATATAGCTGAGCGCCCTTCTTAACATAATTTGCTAAGAAGTTAACGGATTGCCCAAAAACAGAAATACGATGCCACTCGCTTTTTTCTTTAACTTCACCTGTCGCTTTATCACGCCAACTTTCTGATGTCGCGACTGAAAGTGATGCTACTTGCTCGCCGTTTTGAAATGTCCGCACTTCGGGGTCTTGACCAACGTTACCCACCAAAATCACTTTGTTAACCCCTCGACTCGCCATTTTTGCTCCTTCTCTCTGCTATGAATAATTCTTAAGACGTTACATTAACTACAGATCGTAATTTGAATATTAGGATTGATGTGATAGGTGGCTCCGCCTTTGACACCGTCTGAGTGCACCCGAATCTTCTCCACGACTTCTTTTGGCAGGCCTTGAGTTAACTTTCCGTGTAAGTCAGTCAATACCCTTTGAATAAAAGCGGCTGTCATAGGCTTAGGTTCTACTAATCCCCTTTCAACCAACTTTAATGCGCTTTCATCAACTAGGCCGAATGTCTGTTGAAGAACTCTGACATCACCTTTCATTGGACCAAAGATCTGCAAATATTGCTTTGAATAATCAATACTGTTTCTAAATGCAGACCCTGTTTTCAACTGACGGTGCGGCTGTTGAACGAAGAAGATATAAAGCGCTAGCAGCTTTGGTGACATCTTAACGTCGACACCCAAAACACTTAACGTCTTTGACTTGGTATTAACGCTCACTTCAATTTCATTTTTCGTAGCGTTCATCATAGCTACCGTTTTAGAAAATGATGCAGATTCAAGCTGCGACGTCAAATCAGATTCAAAGTGATTTTTCATTCGTACAAATGGGATTTCCGCAAGTGTCACTTCCGCGTCTTTGGTGTTAATTAGCTTTCCGCTCTCTCGACCCTCAATCCAATTATCATGTAGCGTTGGATAATAAAAATCTTTTACAAACTCAAACTTCTCATCCACAAAAACATGGCTAAGCGAATCTTGCTCTCTTCCAAACAATGACATTGCGTAACCCATATAGAAGGCCATTGTTTTTCGCCCGCCAGCAATAGAAGCATGTAATAGGACATCCTCCATTGAAGTAAGCCAAGCCATTTTTCTACATATAAAGTCCGCCATCACAGACTGATCGCCTTCACCTTTTGCATCATCGAGTTCTTGACCGTGCTCATCGGCAATAACCCAAATATTTTCTTCACTAAATTGGATAAGAGGCATCTGGTACTCATCCAGCATAGCTTCCCAGTGTCCTTCATCAAACAACCCTTTAGTTAACATATCTTTAGAGCTAGACGTTGTAATGACATAAACTTCTTCGGGGAATGCCTTACCTTGTGTATGCAAGGCGTAAATGGTTTCCGTTAACACCTGCGGGCTCGCGCCGGTTACCGCGACTAAAATGTTTTTCAAAATGGCCTCATTTCTTATTGAACCTGCTACGCGTTAACTCTAACAAGTAAATTGTCGGCTTTGTTATCGTAAGCTTACAAACAAGCACTACTCGTATCCGCTAATAACGTGCAGAAAAAATAATCTTTGTTAGTACCTCATTAGTTTAGAACTGTATGATGCTGACAAAACTCGGCCTTAACACTGCTCCAGACGCCTTATATACGCCTCATTGCTCATAAAACTGCTATGTATTTTGCTCAAATCCCTGTACTTTTCACGGTAGCGCTCAAGCAGCCCCATCACGCCTATCGATGTTAGTGGTCCCATAAACCAAACACCTGATGCAGACATCACGCCTAGGCTTATTAGGTATGTAATGTAAGCCTGGCAGCCGCGGTGAGTAAAATCTATCACGTCAAAGTTGCCCATTTCATCGTACGATGTAAACGCAACGATTGCTAGCGAGAGCACCGGAACATGATCAAAGAGTATACCGTCGCTACCTTGCATCGAACCATCAACATAACTTTGCAGTTCTGAATTAGAAATCCCTGAATCGATAAGACCTTCAGCGACGCCCATCTCGGCAAGTTTCAAAAAGGTTTCTTCCGTTGTAACCACGTCTATGTTTGGATATTTTTCAATAGCTTGCTGGACATAATAGACAGACGCAGTTGCTTTTGCCTGCAACACTTCAATCTCTGCACCATGCGTATCCACAATTTGAATGTCCCAACCAGGTTCAGTGGCACTTTCAGACAACCTCGCGAAAGCCCCGTTAGGCAGTAGCTCACTGTTTAACAAGTCAACATACTGCAATTCAAAAAGCTTTCCCTTGATTCCATTAACCAAACCCACGACTTGCTCATCTGACAAGCTAGCAACCCTTTCGGCTAAACTAACCTCCGCTGCAAGGTTGGGATAAGCCATTTCATAGGCCTGGATAATGTCGGAATTGTATATTCCAGTGGACAAAAACTGAGTGAGTGACTCCCCCATCACAACCGTTGTATCAAATGCAGGTTTAGTCCGAAGCAATTTTTCTATATAGGTACCTTGGTAAACCCTTGCTCGTTCATAAAATACATACTGTTCGTTGGGAATAAATACACCTTTAATACCATCAGAGATATCAGAAGCCGTCTTACTCAAGCCTTCAGACATATCCTCCGCAACTTGCTCAGTTGATTCAACAAACTTACCCCAAGACTCTCTTGGCTCTCGAATTGAACTCTCTACTTTTTCTGTAAGAGATTGTGCAGCTTGCTTACCTTTATCTGCATAACGTTTTGCAGCGGTTGTTGTGCGATCTAGCACTTCGTCAGGGTTATCACATAATTCTCGAACTTCATCGGTCAATTTTCGGCCTAGTGACTCTGCTTCTTCTGTCACTGGCCGTATATACTCTTTTGCCAATTTCTGTACATTACCGAATTTGGTAGACCATTTATCAAATTTCATGACGCTCCATCGGTTACTTGGTTTGAGTTGAAAATGAGATTTTAGCTACTAAAGCAATAAAGTTCGGAATATCGGCTATTACACGTTCGCCCGATCCGGCTCCGTTATCTGATAGGGATTGATACGGTTATTTACCGTCATCCCATTGATTAAGATAATCTGCCAATACATCACCATGGCAGGGTTGTGGCTTACAAAAACAACCTAATCGCTTGCCTGCAAGCTCGTAGACCTTGCTCTTATCGATATTCAAAAACTTATCGTAATCAAAGTCATACTTGAACATACGAATCACCGCATCACGAGGGTCTTCATCATTATCTTCAAAGGATTCATACATTGAATGCGGATTACCCCAATATGAGCCCCTACCAATATATTCGTAGCTCTCTGTCGACTTTGCGTCATTAAATTCAGGGTTGTTCTTGAGGTTGATAACCCGCGTAATTGGGGTGTTGATGATTCTCAGAGGCAAGTTACGCGCTTGAATCACTTCAATTTCTGACTCGAACTCTTCGCCGTCATCGAATACAACGGCATGAGTGAATGCCAAGCTCTCTATACTTTCGCCTTCAACCAATGACTGACTCACGTTCAACTCCTCCGCAAATGTTTTAATCAGTTGCCGATCGTCATGGAAAGAAACCAATTTAAATTCAAGCATATTGCGCGTAATGTTAGAAAGCTTTCGGGTAAGCTTCGATTGGCAGCTAAACGCTTCAGGGTACAGAACTAGTACGGTATTCATTATTGCAAATGCTCTACTTCAAATTCTAAGTCAAGGTTGTCAGCAAGATACTCAGCGACGAGTCGTCGATGACATTGATCAGGCTCGTGTTCACTGCAAAGGAAACAAGCACCGTCCAACAGACTGGTGTCCAGAATCTTGTTAGCTTCCCGTTCCTCTAATAAATGACCAAAGCGAACTGTGTATTCGTTCCAATCGATCTGCTTGTGCTTATATGCGTCAAGAATATCTTTTGAAGGAGCCAACCCTGGGACATGGATATAATCAATATCACACAGCTCATTCAAGAAATACTTTAAATCATCTCGTTTAGCAAAACCAGCTAGTTGCGAAACATTGTTAAGTCGAACATCGACCAGAGTCTTGACGCCATTAAGCTTCAATAAAGAAAAAAAACGTTCCGCATTTTTTTTAGTAAAACCAATTGTATACATTTTCATTCTGGTTCCCCTGCTCAGTAAATCGCCGCGACTATTTTATAGCAATTATCATAGAAACATTCGCCTAAGCTGATACACAAAATCCCCATCAAATCATCTTGCTCATGCACTACATCATCAAAATTTGGAGACGTAACAGCAAGATCATAGTCGACGCCATTATACGTGAACGTCGCCCTACGCTTAGTTCCAGAATCAGCGTAGTAAAGCATCAAGTTTTCAACTTGTACCAAGTACAACGATTGATCTACGCTTTTAGCTCTGTTTTGTATCTCTCGATAACCAACTCGGTCCCCAAGACCCCACAAATCGTTCGGGTAATCCAAAAACTGGCTCAGTTGATTCTCTGAAATGGTGTAGCACTGTTGCCATTCGGTGCCATCAATTAGTCGATTTTCTGGTTGATTAACCAGTGGCGACTTTCCTGCAAATGACATGTTTACTTTTTGAAGAGTTTTAACGGGGTAAACACCGTATGGGTTGCGAGCACTAGCTTGAAGCCGAGTTAACTCTCCGCCTTGTGGAGTAGCAACAGGGCGGATCCATTCATTGGTTTCCATGCACTTCCCAGCCACGCAGCGATGGCCTTTTTTGATTGAGTTTGCCAAAACGACCATTGTACAAGTAGATTGATTTAGACACATAAAGCTTACCTCTCAGACGTTTCCTTGTTCTGGAGGTATATTAAGCTGGTTCGTTTAGAGTTAGATTTTCAAAAGCTTACGAAACTGAAATTTCTTCAAGTCCAATTGGCAAAATGTTTTTTAGTTCTTCATCATACTACTATCTAAAAAATGCTTTACTGAATCATTAATGGACAGCCATTGGTACTGTGGAGAGATAAAGATTAAATTTCCCAATCTCGCTCTACTCGTTGCAACGTTAAAACGTTCTAGTTCTGTCGCAAACAATGGGTTAGTGAGTGGCACCAATATAATAGCAAAATCAACTGTGACCCCTTGTATACGGTCTATCGTCTCAACTAACAACTGCTCTGACCCGACAATCTTGCTTAACTTAGACTGTGCATGATTGACAACGCGGATATATGGTGACAATAGCGCTATCTTTATACCTGAATTGTGACTAGTGATATCTTCAATGATTCGAGAAATAACATCCAGGGAAGCTTCAACTCCAGTTTCATCTTCGAGGACAAATTCAGTAGAAACAACAGCCCCTCCTTCTGGATCAAAATATCTTCGGTATCTATCAGAGAATTTCAAACATTCAAAGCCACTGACTCTGCTAACGAGCTTACTGTCATAGAAAATCCCCGTCTGAGACGCTCCTTTGGGATTTAGCCGATAGCTCTCCGTTAACATGTAAGGTTCGGCCTTTGTGTTTGATGCGACTGCAGTCAGCCCTGATGAGAAAGCCCTAAATTTAGGTTCCTTTTCATATAACGCCCTAGATTCGAGAACTATCGGTGCCATTTGTATAGGATCACCCACCAATAATGTTCGCGGAGCTAGACGATAGAGTGCAGAAATTAAAGCTAAGTTTGCTTGAGAAGCCTCTTCAATAATAACAATATCAAATTCTGGTGTATCGTTCTGCCTCAAAGCACTGACTCTTTCCTTCAATGAGAAGAATGTCGAAAGTAGCACATCTCCCGGAGCGACGAAGTGATCCTTGCCAGACTTCAAGTTTGGATACTCTACGGATTCATTACTCTTTATACTATTTTTGTAGATTTTGCCAGACTCCAACAAGCGGCTCATTTTCGCCGTTCTACAAAGCTCAGACACCGTTTTGTTACTCTGCGCAGCGACACATATTCTACTACCTTGTGCTTGCAAACTGTATATGACTTCTGAGATGAGGAATGACTTGCCGGTACCTGGTGGTCCCTGCACAATCACTCTCGAATTGTTTCTTATCGAATTTAAGACATGAATTGCCGATTCATCTGAAGATAGTTTTCTTGGAACCCAACTTTCCAACCCGTTAACCAAAGGCATCGTGAGTAAGTTATCTTTTGAAAAATCATTAACATAATTTCTTAATGTTAATACCAGCTCAAACGGTGGTGGTTGTTTTGCCAACATAAAGCTAATTTTTTGCCCTGATTTAATACGAGGCAAGATTTTATTTATTAACTCCGATTCAACGCCTTTAATACCAACTACAGTTCCTTGTGAACCTTTTCCAGCCAAGAAGAAAATTGGGATCGCTTCAGTTGTAACAACTTTGTGTTCTTTAAGGTAGTGAGCATAACTAATTTGCCACTTATTAAGATCAATATCTTTGGGAGCGCCTTTGAATAGACTTCCAGAGTAAGGCGTATCAAGTCTTGGTAGACTACGCCCTAAAATACGAACCAAAAGATTTCCACGTTTTTCATCAAAGCCAACAATTTCACCTATAAAAATGTTTCGCTTACTATGATTGGATGCAATTGTTCCAGCGAGGACATCCTTATACTCACGCTCCATCGCAGCGAGCTGATGAGAAAAATAATAATCAAGTTGTTCTCGAGTTAGCGAATTTGAACTACGATAACTCATCTAAAACACCACCGTTCAAGTCTTCGTCTAAATACTCCTGAAATGCCCCAATTTCGGAAGTAGAATTTTGAATATTACTAGATAACTCGAATACCAAATGGGTACTGGGTATTTCGGAATAAGGCCTGCTTACAAACTCACCAGCAAACATGTCATCTAAACGATTAACATCGCCATCATGTTCAATTTCAATGGAAACTCTTTTTGTAATACATGCATCAATTAGCGCTTGTTGTGTTGAAAAGAAACGTGGTTCGGTAGAGCCTGATACGAACACCATCAACTCTGATTCCTCTCTAGATAAGTCTTTCCAGACGGTATAGCTTAAATAAACAGTTCCTCTTTTCGCCGATCTAACATGAAATATCACACCATTACCTACTTCTATCTTTCGCTCAGCGACAAACCTTTCAATGGCTTTCTTGGACTCGTCTATACCTACACGAAGCTCACTATTTAAGTAGTTAACTGCCGCTAAAACACTCTGTTGTGAGGATAAAATTTGAGTTTCTTTATCCAATGACTTTGGGGGATAATGATTATGGAATTCTAATTTTTCAAGAGTCCCGCTATCGACAAATGATACTTTTTGAGTATATGAGCCAAGTAAGCTTTGATATTTAGGGTTCGCTAAGAAGTCATCCAACCAACATTCAGCTACCCCTGTCAAATTCATCGATTCTCGTTCTTGTTCTAGGGTAACCAAAATAGATTGTACTATTGTTACGTGTTCTTCAAGCCCTAAACAGTTAGCTATTGGATAACTCAACTGCGGCGCTGTAAGGTTACTAACAGGTAACGACATGTACACTTCGCCGTTGTGTTCAACTACCTTGTGCTCTATTGAGTGAACTACTTGTTCACCTAACCAGTAATCGCGATGGATAGATGCACACTCAAAAACATCCATAGCTTCAAATTTCTCTAATACATCAGTAATCTCAGAAGATTTGAGGAGACATTCGTTGTATGCTAGCAAGTATGGTAAATTTTTAATAATACGTGCTTTTAGTTCAATATCTTGCGCTTTGCCTTTGGTCGAAACTGTAACGTCGTCAGCAAATGTTACCTGAAACACTCCTTCGAACAAGTATCTAAATCTCTCGTTCAAAACGCATTCCAATGGAGCAAATAGCAGGTCACCCATTGATTCTGAACGTGTCTCTGCTTGCTCAATAATACAAGTTGGTGTCTCAGAAAACTTACCGTCTAAACAAAGGAGGTTTACTTTGTGATGTATTGTAACAGCTAAGTTATCTAGACGTTCTTCCCAATCATCTACATCCGTCAAGCAAGAACATAACGCTCTATAAACCGTAGCTACATAGTCATATAAAGAATCACCTTCTAGCTCAATGTTAGGGAGTGCATTCAGGATTTCTACAAAATCATTAATATCAATATTGCTTTTTAGCTGTAAGTACTCAACCCAACCATCAGAAAGCGGCACTGGCGCATCAATAATGGGTAAAATATCTCTTGCCAACTCTATATTTTCAGGCGTATTAACTAATAGTTGACCTGCGGTTTCTATTCCATGATTAATTGATGGTAATATTTTTCGGTCTTGAACCAAGTATCTTAAGTAAGGGTATACTCCTGTCCAGTTACTATCATAGTTGCCCCATCGCATTCTATCTGCTGCTAAGTAGGAGCAACCGTTTATACTAAACCTATCCCAAGTTTGCATAGCTGAGCATTTATCACCTACTACACATTCTTCAGTTTTTACAAAATCAATATTAACTAAGGAAAATACTTGCGACCAATACTCAGAAAGATTTTCTTTGGAGCTTGGAGGAAGGAATCCAAAGCTATTAATATGCAAACTCTTTCTTCCGTCTTTTGCTTTTTGAACAGTCACATGATTTGGCCATTCATGACCATCTCTAGCTAAATCAGCGGCGAACTCCAAGTATTCATCATCAAAATAATCTGCATACAATTCGAGCGTAACAATATTAAGGTCATCCACTACACCCAAGCGTAAAAGAAAATCCTTAACATCATCTATTTTTTTGTCACCAATATAATCCGCGCATATAAGAGGTATATCAACACCAAATTTGCGAGGTCTGACTCTGGGGTTGTAATCGTCGCATAGTGCATATTCATGTACGGCATTGAATTCGCCATCAATGCTACATAATGGGACCTGACTGAGGTCATCATAATGTGACTCAGTTAAAATACCGTCGGCGTGTAAACTAAACAAATAATCAAAAATGCGCGTATGGTTTTCAATTGTTATAATATTTGTCGAGTTTTGTAGAAGCTGTGTTTCTAGAAATGCAATCCGTGATGGCTTTTTAAAGCCGTGCTTTTGAAGCCAAACATACACCTCTTCATTGTTTTTTATCAGCGTAAATAACTCATCATGCACAGTATCTATACTTTCAGCCCATGTTTCATCTTCTCCGTCTACAGGTTCGCAGATCTGACTAATAGGGAGATAATCGCCGTTTGAAGTTAACAATAGCGGCGTTAAAGGAAGCAATTTTCTCCATGATATTAAAGCAAGTCTCGAAGCTTTATCTGTATGACTCTTAACTAAAAGCAAGAGATCATAAGCACTTGTGACATTCACATCTTTAGAAAAATCAGCACTCGATATGAACTCCAGTAAATTCTCTTTAGTAAAGTCCGCTGCACCTAATTTATTTAGTATTGTTTCGGTTGCCTTATCACAGCTCAAAACGTTACTTAAAGAAAAGTCTCCTATATTTTTAGAGATGTGCGACTTTAATACTGAGCTATCAACCGAATGTACTTGGCTCAATCCACTTTGGTCTATGAGTATACTTGATATTTTTACTAACGCTCCATCATTATTCTTAACAAAAGGAATTAATGTTTTTGCTTCATTCATGCCTTGAGAAAAATGAAAATCTAAACCTTTACTACGTAATTTAGGTGTTTTTATACATAATCCTGTTAGATTTGAAGATACCGTAAATTCTTGATGACAAATTTCACGTGCAGATTCAATCATTTGGAATCCAATACATTCGAAAAGCCAATGATTCCAGATATGATCATTCATAATCTTTTCACGACTAGCATCCACCAAAAAATTAGAGTTTACTAAAAATGGGAAGTTAAACTCTGTAACTTCCGTCGGCAAATATGAATAAAGTCGACTGTCGCTATCTTCGATTGGCTTAATAGCATAGTTTTCATCTATTTTATTAAGCTCATAAGCGAGCGTTATACAAATATTATCAGCTTCTTTTAGTTTGACTGGTGCGTTTGAATCATTAGACAGCTCATTTTTAATAGAGGCACCAATTTGATGATTCCTATTATGCAACCACCAATACGATAATACATCCCCATCTTCTACAAGTGAGACTATGCAATTTTTGTCAATATTTTTTGTATATACTTTATTTGTATCATCTAGCTTTAACGTGATTGAACGCGTGTTTGAAAGAAACAGAATAAACTGAATGTGATTAAATAGCTCTGAGATATCAGCCTTTGTTTTCTCAATATCATCTAGTTCTATAATTGTTGCAACATTCGCATCTGAAACGAAGCTCTTTATATTTATTGGTAAGTCATTACATTTTAGTGGTAGTATTTGCCAAGGTGCCTTAAAGCTTCTATCGTTAGACTTTTCCCAATTAGAAACATCACCCCAGCGTGCCTTCCAAGAAAGTTTTTTTGCTAAATTTTTGTTAAATTTAAAAACCTCACCACCAGTATAAACATAAACATTTGCTGCCTTTTGTGTGAACACAGATTTGAAACCAATTCCCTTATATCCAATTGCCTTACTGTTAGACTTCTTGGTACCGTGATTAACACCACACAAGCCTTCGATGTCGCGTGTAGTAAAGGGACACCCTGTATGGGACACTACCAAGTAATCATCAATTATTTTAATTCCAATGTCTACACCATTTTTTTCTGCAGAGTCATCAGCATTTTGGATTAATTCATAAATAAACCTAGTCTGTTTGCTGTATATGTCGGACGATATTGTATCTAATGCGTTCGCGAGATCTACAATACTAGCAGGATCTGATACATTTAGTTTTCGATCGACGATTTCTGTAATTGATTCAGCGATTGATCTCTCAGACATCAGTTTCAAACTCTCTTTTTATTAATTGCTGTTTCAACAATATTAAACGCTTTTTGTTTTACATATTGCTCATAACGGATTTCATACTGTTGTTCTTGCATAAGTGAAATATCATCCGTTTGCCCTCCTTCACGAATATCAAATCCGAATCCTAAGTTAATACCAGCGAGATCTGTAATGAGATAACGATTATGCAAAGCCTCTCCTGAGTGTTTCGACTCCAGGCTAATAAATTCGATATTATCGAACTGGACATATAAGTCTGGGTGTGATTTTTCAAACTTATCTAGTAGGTATGTTGGTGTGGGTAGGTTTAGCTTTTCGGCACTATAAACTACCTTGATCGACTTAGTAGGATTTGGAGAGTTAGTTAGAGAGGCTTCCACGAAAGCGATAAATAAAGACCATACTTTAGGGTTATCATTGAAATATGGGTCGACGAATGTAATTTCGCTGGAAAGTCGAAGTAAATTTCCAAAAGCTTGAAGCATATGATTGATATCTTTCTCGACGACACCTTGCCAATCAATATCTTCAATACCTTCTTCAAAATCTTTCAAATTGATAAGCTTGCCGGTGAAATCTTTAGGCTCATTGTTGTTAACAACCGCATAGTCGGCAAAACAGGTTTGTGAAGCAAGAGAAGCGTTTTCACACCATGGCAGCTCGCCATAAAAGTCGCTCTTTCGGGCGACACGGCGTGTTTCCTGTATAAAACGTACTAACTCATCCAACCTCATTTTTGTACCTTCCGACATATCTTCTGACATGGTTTTATAGACTTGGCTACGAAAGGCTTTAAACATAGGGTAGTTACTAATCACTCGGGGTGATGAAGTAGAAAACTGCCGCTTGAAGTCTCGACAGTTTCGCTTATTGGTTGCCAATTGAACAAGAAAGCTTGGTTCTATGAGGTGCTCGTATATCATTAGAAAAGTTCCTCTCTTCTCTCACTAAAGAACCCTTTTGGCCATCGAGTTACAAATTCTCCATCGTCATCTATCTCAATGCGTTTTGCGACGACGCCGTCCTCGCCGGATTCAATGTACATGATAGAAACATCTTTGGTGTATACTGGCTTTATATCATCAGGTAGTTCATTGTCCGTCGTTTCACGTATGCGGCGAAGAATTCGCAAGATAATATGCTCGCTATGCGTCTCAATTAAATAATTCACTTTGTCGTTAGATTGAGTCAAAAAATCCCCCAATTCAACTTGTATCCTGGGGTGGACGTGCAACTCAGGCTGCTCACAAGACACAACTCCCCTTTCTTGAGTTAAGCCTGCGACAATTAATGGAAATACTTGGGAGATGCCAACTCCTATATCAGATGCTGAAACCGGGATATTATTGCTTAAATCCCACAGCACAACTTCGCGCTGTTTATATAATTCCCCTGCACGATAGACTTCATCTGTATGGATTTTAATCTCTGTTTTAGTGCTTTCCCCTTCCAAGCTAATGTTAAAATTCAGCTCAGTACCTGATTTAGCTGTAAAAGTAAATGGGAGCTTAGATACAAGATTAAGATCAATTGGTATACCACCATTCACTTCCAATTGTTCGCTTTCCAGTGTAAGTTGGACCTGATTAACACCAATAGCATCTTGAACTGCAAGCAATGAACTCATGGCATCACTGGAATGAGGAATCACATATCGATTTGCCCCTTGCTCAACCTTAACAACTAACTGGTAGCCTAATTTTAGCCTTTTATCAATCCAAGTGTTGTAGTCATGAGTAAATGCATATTCGGGTCTATAAAAACGATCCCAAGCGGCCAAGCCACTGTACCAATCTCCTTGGCTAGGTGAAGCATTTGGATGGAACTGTTGATCCGGAATGGTACGAATAGGTCCGATACATGCGCTAGCCTTAAGAAGTGCGAGCAAGTTATCCAATGGGGACACAACAATTTCACTGTAAATAGCGTTTGCGTATATATTGTCAAAAATACTATCTGCAGAAAAATCAACTTCTAGCGGTCTTCCTAACTGAGGCAATGCACCGCACACCCCATCAACGGCGATAGGAAGTCGAGACAACTCTTCCGAAAAACGGCTATCATCATTTTGATTCGTCAGTAACGGATGTTCAAAGTTCACCGATGTAATTTGACGAATTTTCATACCACTGTCTGATTGAACCTGTGCGACAAATTCATCATTTAGCCAAACACAATATTGCTCTACGTAGGCAGATTTATTTAGCTGAGAGTACCGTATTACAAACTCAACGGCTATAAGCTCACTCTCTAACATAACTTCTGGCATACCAGCACAAATAAGCTCCAACCCATCAGCAACTTCATCAAACAGAGAGGGATCATAGTAAGTAGAGCCGATACCACTCTTAGAAAACTCAACTTTGATTTTAATCTCTTTGGTTAGATCGCGCCCATTAACTAAGTTCTCAAATCCACCTATAAATTTATGACCAAGAGCGCTGATGTAATGCGGGTCACAATCTCCATGCTCCAAAATGTGTTGAACATAGAACAATGCCATCAACACAGTACTTTTACCCGCACTATTCGGTCCAAAAAGCAACGTCGTTGGCGCAAAATCTATAGTTTGCGTCTGTTTGAAAGAACGAAAATTAGTCAGAGATAGTTTGGTTAGTTTCATTAGTGATCCTTGGCTAAGTGCTTTAGGTGCTTGGCGCTTGATTTCATAAACAGTGATGAAGTTAGGTTACCTCATTAATCAACCCCAAAGAGTGATCTTAAGCTTACAAAAAGTATTCAAACACCGACTACCTTATTGATGAAAAGTCAATAATGACCACTCTCTTCATATCCGGTTACGCATCACTTCTGATCGTAACTATGCGGATTATCTATAATCAACGGGCAGCATAGCGCCATGATCTGATAGCCTGTCAATTAGCCCTTTTATATTAGAGAATTGATTAATGCACTTGAAATTAACAACTAGCCTAGAAGTCGGCCTACTAAATAATACATAGAGGTGATTATTAAACCATTGTCTATCTTCGCCCATTAACTTGTTAAAGCTTGGGATATTGACATATAAGCTTTCAACTTCACGTGAGATGAGTTCATATGCAGATAATATATAGTTTGGCATTATTTCTTCATTACAAAAATAGGGGAACTTATAGGCAAAGTGTTCCTTTTCATGATTATTTAGTTCAATGATGTCATTTTCCCGATGCTTGGTTTTTATTGCGTAGTCATCGTTGAAGTTTGTCCACGCACTATCTAAAGGAGATGCTATATGTTTTTTATGCGAATTATCACTATCAAATAAGCTGATCAAAGTGTCAGTGTTATCATTTATTAGAACCAACTCAAACTGTCTTGGTTCCAACCAAACTTCAAGAACATCATCAAAAACTACTAATTCAGGGTTTGTTAAATATTTCATCAGTATCCCAATTTCCGGTGGTACACCGACTGAATCAGGCAACCTATGCTTTTTTAACCTTTCACCTTTACCATGTAAACACTCTTCAATTTTTTCTATTCCTTTGTCATACTTTTTGTTTAGCATTTGAAAGTTATCGCCAGTAAAGAAAGTATGTTTAGAATTATCAATTATTGCTGCTGTTTCATCAAATTCATCATAATTTCCGTACTTACCAATCACACCAAGTCTCTGAACTTCATCACAAATGATAAGCTCTGGTTTATGCTCATCGGTCCATAGCTTAGCCTTGGTTGGATTTCCTCTTACAATCCAGCAACCTTCAATTACTTTAGAAGATATTTTGCTATTGATATTATGATGAAAAAACTTTTGCTCCGAGCTTTCAATCAAATTTTTGATCACTTTTGAAATGTTTTCGGTTATCGTTACGAGAGTACTAGAGTTATTAGAAGTGATTCCACAGATAAATCCATGTAATTTTCTTAAAGCATCGAAGCTTACATTAGAAAAGGAGCTATTATTACCTTGTTCTTTTAGCTTCTTATTAAGATTTTTTAGTGAATTAAACACCTTTAAGTCTCTAGTATCAAAGTCAACAGACTCACATGCTTCAGCTAATTCATCTATATTTTCAATTAACCACTTCTTAGTGTTACTATCGCTTTTCTCCTTACCATAATCTTTAATAGCGTATCTCAAATTTTCCCTAATAGCATTTAATTTATGAGGAATGGTCTTTTCAAGATACAGCCAAAGATCCAGTTCATCATTTTTGACTAGTTTATTTATCTCTTCTTCATCCCAGCCAGAAAGTGCATGAAAACCATCTACAATCGCCTGATAGAAAAAATAGTTCATTAACAAAAATTTTGCGTCTTTAAACTCTCCTAGTAGAGAAGCCGCAATGATTGTTTTACCACTCCTTGCCGGACCTTCAACGATTACTCTAGATTGTTCTTCACGGTAATCCTCTCTTACTTTCTCCAGCATATCACTCGTTTGTTGCAAGAGTGCAAGATCCCCTGTGAATGCTTTCACGCAGTCGACCGCGTCTGAGTTAGACGACTCCATTCTATTTAATTCAAGCTCAGGGTTAGCTAGGTATATATAGTCATCTACAATTTCATCCTTAGATAATGTTATACCTAACAAGTTACTCCTTCGAGTTTCTTCCTTAACTTCATACTTTGAATTAAACGCCCAAATCTTGAAGTGCTTTGTTTTTGGTGTTACTTGCGACTGGTTAAATATGTCCCTTTGGGTGACGGATGATAAATCGATGAACACAAAGTAAACATACGACCTTATAAACAAAAAAGGATATTGATTTTTAACTTGATTTACTTTTTGTTTGTATTCGGATTTAGGGTCTAAATCACCATCATGAAAAATGAAATAGAAATTGCTCCAAACTCTTGTTCTGAGTCGGCCATTTTTTCTAGTAAGCCTATCAATCTTATCCATAGCAATTGAAAGATACTCATTATTTTTCAATTGCATATACTTATTATCAGTTTTTTCAAAACCAATAATTTCTTTGAAGAAGTACTCAAGATAGGCTTCTATATAGTCAACATCAAACATCCATACTCCTTAGAGCCTCACTCGCTACTTCACCATCAACGAGTAAGCATTATACAAACTCATTTGACTACGGCCTTTGTACTCTGTGATTGTTCCCTTACCACATAACGTTTTACCAACTAGTTTGTCTAAATCACCATGTTGCTGGTTGAACTGAGTTAGATCATCTTCCCAGACCACCAAGGTTAATGGTTGCTTTGGGTATCGAGCTTCAAGATTGAGATAGACACCGCGTTTAAATCGGGAAGTTTGCGCGAGCTCTCCACATGCAATGACAGTTTCACCGGTATGAAAAGGCGCATCTTGGGCTTCTATTTGAGTGGCACTTTGAGCGAGAGGGCTGAATAGGATTAAAGCGGTAGCAAAGATACTACTTGTGTTCATACTTACTTCAATAATTACAAAAATATCATTACAGCATAGTATCCAATAACTCGATTCAATGTACAATCGACATGGGAGATGCATGACCTCCAAAGTATTTATTTTACAAATTGGTAGACAATAAATATCTGATAATTATTGCTTTAATTTTTTCCGTATAACGTTACTAAGTCAGCTCAATGTCAGAAAATGTGAACTCCATCCTCTCAATCAACATCTCTTCTATATGATGCTAGTTTTAGCTGCGGAAATTCGAGATTTTATGACCATTGTTCGTAACTTAGCCTTTGAGTAATTTAAGGCCTTAATCGAACAGGATAGTTAATAAGTGACGGTCTTTGTTCTTGATAGCAATGCTGAAGAGTCTCAGCATTGCTTTTTTGAGGGTTTATTTTGGGCTTAGTTTACAGTTTGCCAGAGAAGGCTTTTTGGGAAAGAGAATCAAAAATATGATTTGATTCAAGCCATGCTGCTTCCATTGCTGATTTAGACTTCCTTACTGTAGTGACAGCGTCGTTATATTTCTTTAAGAGATCTTCGTCAGGCATTAGCAAACTAAAATTTTTCAGCTCGACAGGAGATATATGTGGCACTGTTGTCTCTGTCGGGCAACAATGTCTCTCGAAAGCCTTTGACAATATACTCGAGTACAAGTAATCAGTATAAAGACTATTTTTTGGTCTCATTCTTGCCACTCGTTGTACTAAGTATGTATCTCTTTCATTGTCTGGAAACACACACACTTTCAAACCACTAGATATCCACGGACGATCCATAGCAAGAATGACATCACCAGCATTTATTTTGTAATTTTCGATACCACTGAGTTTCCTACTATCCCAGTACGCGGTATCTTTCCAATCAAAATATCCTGGTAAGGTATTTGCTCCACGACAAAGCCTCACGTTGGCTTTATCATCTTCAACATACTCTGCACTCTTAAAAGCAAATCCGGTAATTACATCAGAAAATTCCGTTAACTTAGCTTGTGATAACCCTTTCGGATTAGTCACCGGGTCACCAAACATATCCAAAAAGACACTGCGTAGGAACTCATCGGCTAGGTCGATGGCTTGCTTGCGCTTTTGGCGGATGACATCCGCTTTGTCCAAGATGGCGGCAATGCGCTTTTGTTCGGCTAGTGGTGGGAGTGGGATTTCAATTTCACCCATGACTTTTTTGTTAACAAACTTTACAGTTCCACCTGTTAATTTCCGTTCATAAAAGCCAATTTGCAGTAAATAATCAAAGTAGCGTTTCAGATAATTAACGTCTAATTCTTCTTTCTTTACTCGAATAATAAAGACGTTCCATGCAAATAAGTAATTATTCTCTTCTGTAACGATTGCAGATTTACCTATACTGCCTATATTGGAGAAAAGTAGATCTCCCGATTGAGGTTTGTATTTACCCTCGTATTTTGTGCAGTCTTCATATGATAAATGTCTAGTATCATTTAATACTACTGAACCATTGCTAATATGTTTAGCCTGAATAATCGGAGTACCATCAGAAACATATTCAACTTTATCTGCGGCGGTATTAATCCCCTGATGCATAACTTCAACTAAGGATGCTAGTTCTACCAAAGGCCAACTCATAGCATCCCCTCCAACTCATCCAAGTCAGCCAGAATCTCATTCTCAAGCGCTTTCAACTTGCCAAGAATCACTTTAGGGTCTTGGTGCACTTCTTCCTCGTACACCACTTCTTTGTAGCGGTTGATCGAAAGGTCGTACTTTTGCGCTTTAATGTCTTCCGCCGACACCATAAAGGCTTTCTGTGTCTTATCACCAAACTCAGCGGTGAGTGCATCAATATCATTGGCTTGGTATAGCTCACTGTAACGCTTCCATTTGGCCAGTGCGTCTGGAATGTCGTTGTCTTTAATTGGGTTACGCTTATCATCGAGCGAATAACCATCTGCCTGCATGTCATAGAACATCACATTGTCAGTGCTACCGCCTTTAGTGAAGATAAGTATACCGGTTGATACACCCGCGTATGGCTTAAACACCCCACTTGGCAGTGAAATCATTGCTTCAAGTTGGTTTTCTTCAATCAGCTTTTGACGCAAATCTTTGTGTGCTTTCGAGCTGCCGAAAAGCACGCCATCAGGCACGATGGTCGCGCTGCGGCCACCCAATTTGAGCATTCGTAGAATGAGTGCCACGAACAGAAGCTCGGTTTTCTTGGTTTTCACCATAGAAAGCACTTTCGGGTTCACCGATTGTTCGTCCAAGCTGCCTTTAAACGGCGGGTTGGCTAGGATTTTGTCGAAGAAGTTCTCTTCTTGCGGCGCATCCGCAAAGTTCTTGTTCAAACTGTCTTGGTAGGTGATATTGGCTGAGCTCACGCCATGCAGCAGCATGTTCATCGCCGATACGCGAAGCATGGTGCTATCAAAATCAAAGCCCCAGAACATCTTGTTGTTGATGTGGTCTTGATAATCGTGCAGCAAGTCACCGGTGTAAACTGGGTTACCGTCTTCATCATGGTAAATGCTTTCTGGTGAGCTATGCACGCGAGTCAGATATTCCATCGAGCGCGACAGAAAGCCCGCGGTACCACACGCTGGGTCACAAATGACGTCGGTTGGCTGCACATCAATCATTTCAACCATCATGTCAATGATGTGGCGCGGCGTACGGAACTGGCCGTTTATGCCTGCAGAAGAGAGTTTACTTAACAGGTATTCGTAGATGTCACCTTTTACATCACTTTGCTCAAGTGGCAGCTTGTCGACCATCTCTACCGCCGATAGCAGTACGGATTCACTGCGAATTTCAACATCGGCATCGGCCATAAACTGGGCGATGTCAGAGCCGTTTAGTTCAATCTGTGAAAAATGAGCAAACACGTTATTACGTAGATGCGGTAATAACTCGGCACCCGACATGTTTTTAAAGTTCTGCCAACGCAATAACTGGCCTTCTGTTGTTTCCGGGAACTGACGATTAAACGGTTTTCCGGTACGACCTGCCTTTTTCTCTGCCGTGGTTTCTTGCATGTCGAGCATACGCGAAAACATCAAATAGCTGATTTGCTCAATCACCACTAATGGGTTAGTGACCCCGCCTGTCCAAAATTTTTCCCAAAGCGCATCGATGTCGTTACGTAGTTGACCAGTTAGCATAATGTTCTCTTACTTTAAGTTGGCGGTTATCGCCATTCTGCTGTTGTTCGCTCTAAACTTGAGAGCAAAACGAATGATAAGATTTTACCGATAAATTAGGAGTTCGTAACCTTACGAACTCCTTTTTTGAGGTGAATACGGCGAGCTTTTGTGCAAACAACACTGTTATCGGCTTGACCAAGTTACTTGGGACTAGTGTGGAATTGTGAAAGGCTCAATTAACGCTTCTAGTTCATTGGCAGCATTATCGTTAAATATCTCTAGCCCATCGCCGTTGGTTAAGCGCTCAAACTGCCCTTCATACAGGTTCGCTATTTCTATTTTTCCGTTTTGGCAAATGAATCGTTTGAGCTGGTTTAAAAACTGAGTTTGCTGATAGGTTAACTGATGGTTTTGCATAAACGTCGTAAATCGCTCATTCACAAGCTCTGCATCTAACCCCACCAGCTGCACCAATGTTTGGCTTAGCTGCTCTGGCGTTCGACCATAAAAGGCGTTGAGTGCATTAGCATCAACCCCTGGGTGTTGAGTCAAAATGGTTGAGGTCAGTGATTTAAGCTCCTCTTCCGTCACGGGCTGGTTTTGGTGAATTTTTTGCAGTACAGGGTTACTTGCCAGCATGGTTTCTAAAATGTCTTTAAGACGTTTTCTGTACACCATCGCTTCGCTGTCATCGCCTATCATCACGACACGATCTTTTTCACGTATCTCACCATCTTCCGTGGTTGTGGTTTGAATCGTATCGTACGGCGTCATCTCTTTCTTTTTAAACTTCATGATGCCACGCAGTTTGTTACGGGTAGCCTCAAGTTGCTCTAACGACAGTGAGTCCCAATATTCTTGAGTTTGCACTTTCGCAATTTCATCACCTTGCTTGCGTACATCGGTAATGGTGACGGCTAGGTTTTGGATACGTGAAATCAGATCGGCTTTAAGGTTTTCAATCTCGCTGCTGCCGGTTAGTTGCGCGGTTTCAACTTGAGATATTAGACGATCTAACATTGATGCATCTTTATCTTTTAGGGTTCTTGAGCCCATGAGAGGCGCTATGGTGGTTTCTAGCAAATGCCTCGTGGCACCGTTCATTTCCAGTAGCTGATCCGTTTCTTGTAGCTGCTTAACATTACGAAGTTCACGGCGAACGGCAATCGCCCCCTCAGGTAAATCACAAATATCGGCTTTCATCTGTGCACACGCCAGCTCAAAAGCGGCAACATCGGCTTTTTTACGCGCTTCGTCCGCTAGAGCCAAACGTGCCTCAAATACGGTTTGTAATAGTGAACGACTTACGCCCGTATCAGCCTCAACGTATTCTTCTTCAAAGTATTCGAAGTTGCCGTAATGGTCGAAGATCAGGAATTCTTCTTTATCTTTCCCTGGTCCAAATAGATCCTCACACAAGCGTGTACCACGGCCAATCATCTGCCAAAACTTTACCCACGATTTAACCGGGCGAGCAAACACAAGGTTGACCACTTCAGGTACATCAATCCCCGTATCCATCATGTCTACTGAGATCGCAATACGAAAATCGTTGTCGGGGTTTTTAAACTCATCAATACGAGCCTCAGGGCGATCCACTTTATTGTGAATGACCTTGCAGACCTTGCTGCCGTATTGTGGATACAGGTTTTCACAAAATAGCTTTTCAAGCTGTTCGGCGTGCGCTTGGTTCTGGGCAAAGATAATGGACTTACCCACGAGTGAATTAGTCGCATCTTTGATTCCATTCTCAACGAGGTTTTCTAGAATGGCGCTATCCGTATCGACACTAAATATCTTCTTGCCGATATCTTTGCCTTTGATTGTCGTGTTTTGCGCTTCTTCTTCGCCCAAATCTTCTTCAAGCTGTGCCTGTTGGTCTGGGGTTAGTTGATTGTAGTGGATCCCTTCACGTAAGAACTCGGTCGTGAATTCTTTTACACGAAATGGATTAAGGAAACGCGGCTCGTGGGAAATCGCTTCAGCGAGATCAAAATTAAAGGTTGGATCACCGTTTTCGCAACCAAAGAGGTCATAGGTATTACGCGCGATGAACTTTACCGGCGTAGCCGTTAAGCCTACTTGCATAGCGTCAAAGTAATCAAAAATATCATGATAGCGATTATAGATACTGCGGTGCGATTCATCCGCGATGATCAAATCGAAAAAGCCCACATCCAGTTGTGAGAAGCGGTTCATCATCCCAGGATAAGTGGAAACGAAAACACGAGCCGATTGATCAATCTTGTTCTTCTCACCAATCACACAGCGCGGTTCACTCGATAAGAAATCTTTAAACGCACCATCGGCTTGTCGACGCAGTTCTTTACGGTCACATAAAAACAGAACGCGTTTTACCCAGCGTGAACGAAGAAGCAGTTCTACCAAGGCTATCGAAACGCGGGTTTTGCCCGTTCCAGTTGCCTGCACAATTAATGCTTTTCTTCGCTGATTTTGTAACTGGCTGGTGACCGATTTGATGGCTTCTATTTGATATGGTCGTCCTGCGATATCGACATTTGGATTAAGAAGCTCAAGGTTTGGCTCTTTATGTTGGTACTGGTATTGGAGAAATTTCAGGCTTTCTTTAGAGTAAACGCCAAACACCTGGCGATACGTATTGTATTGCTTGGTGTCCCAAATACAGATCTCGTAGCCGTTGGTGTAAAACACAATGGGTGTCAGGCAATTGAATTGCTTGGCTAGACCTTCAGCATAATAGCGAGCTTGCTCACGACCTAGCTGCATGTGTTCGCGTGCACGCTTTGCCTCTACCACTGCAAGTGGCGTACCGTCATCATCCCATAGAACATAGTCTATATAACCAATGCCAGACTCCGTTGGTTGATGTTCAACCTCGATTTCCGTACCCACTTTTTCTGGGTCATTGATGTCCCAGCCTGCTTGGGCGAGTTGTGTATCGATGAGCAGTTGACGAGTGGTATCTTCATCCCACTGTAGACTATTGGCGGTTTGCTGGCTTCGAGACTTGGCTTGTTTAAGCTGTTCTTTGGTACGCTCTGCTTTGGTTTCGGCAGCTTCTCGCTTTTGACGTTCGCGTTCAAGTTCTTGAAGTAAGGCTTCTTGTTGCTTTTGGTTTTCTTCAATAACTTTGTCTAACTGTTTCTGGGTTAAATCAGAAGAAGCTGGTTTGTCTGGATATTGAAGCTCTTTCAGATCTGCTAACTGAAAGCCGTAGTAGTTGATCGCAAGATATTGAGACAGAGAGTGCGCAGTACCGAGCGCAGCATGGGCTTTGCGACTTGAGCCGTCACCGCCGTGAGCTGTTTCATTCCCCTCGATTCTTAAAAAATGAAGTTGGTCACGTAGCCGTGACTCTGTAACATCAATAAAAGCATCGTTTTTAAGCAAGTCCATAAAGTTAGCTTGCGGAGGACGTTGCAAGCCATCAATAGCGTAGATCTCTTTTGTCACTTCTTCAGCAAAGCCGCGCAGACGCGTAATGGCGCTACCTGGATCAAGATGCAGTATTTGCTCTGCAAGCCCCCCAAGGTTGGCCAGTTTTTCATTGTGCTCGCGTATTAGTTCGAAGTTTAAAGATGTCGTCATAAGCCATTGATACTCCATGTATGAATCCTTAGTCTTATATCAGAAATTCGTGACCAATTCGATGATCTACCCCACTTGTTGCACATTGAAATTTCAATAATACCGTTTATTACCGAATTCATGCGTAAACCTAGACGAAAAAACGCTGATGCCGCTAGGCAGCATCAATACGTGAAATTATGGCTTCTATAGGTAGGTCTTTCTCTTGGATAAGAGCAACCACTTTGGCGATATCCTCCTCTCGGTTTTGTGCAATCGCAGTGTTCAAGTCATCAATTAACATCAACGCTTGTGCTTTAGTAAGCTGTCGTAGCAAGCTTACTCGATTGCTTGTCGACATGCCCATGAGTTCGGTGGCGGAGTTGGCATGTTGCTTACTCTCACTATTATTTTTTGTTTCCAACGAAAAACATGGGCCATTTGCCGTTTTCACTGTGGTGCTTTCCACTGTGTCGGCTTTTTCATCCAACTTAATGACGTTGCTAGTTTGGATTGGTTGCTGAGCTGCCTTTTGTTCATCTTCAATCTCGCCTTTCTTGTACTTCTGTTTCGCATCAAGCAGCTCTGCGTAAAACGCTATGGACGGCAGCATGAAGTTCAGATGATTGCCAATTTTATCCTCGAGCACTCTCATCTCTTTCGATTTAACGTAACTGCCTTGCTTACGAGCTTGAAGAGACAATGACAGCGCCTGACTAACTGTCTCGGTGCGGTGAGTGGAGATCACATCTACGTTTTTATGTTCAAGCACTAACGCCTCTTCTTTCGATTTAAGTGCATCGAGACGCGTTCTAAGCGATTTCACCGTGTTTTGAATCAAGCGGTCACGAGACACTTGCATTGGGTTAGGAAGCGCAGGCTTACTCACTATCACCTCATCAGTTTCCTCTTGTTGGCTCGCTTTCACTTCACGCTTCACTTCAGCCATGAAGTTGTTCAGAGATTTACTGTCTGATGGCGTCGAACCCGTGTACATGGGTTTTGGCACCCCTTCGATTAACACCTTTAAGTGGTTGTTTTGCGCCTTCTCATAGGTGAAAGGTATTTCGCTTCCTAGGTAGTCGGTAAGAAACTTAATGACGCGTCGTTGATACTTGCTGTAGCTTGCTTGTGTACACATATAATCACCTCTGGAATGTTGCTTAACTGCTGTTGATGAGAGGTATCTTATTTGTGAATGGGTGGGAGCGGAGTTCGTAAGGTTACGAAATCAAACTAGACTGGTATCGCCTTGTTTCGGAGGATGAGCTTTGTCATACTGCAAAAAAACACAATGATAAGTTAGTATGGCATTCGATACCTTTACCTTTAGCAACTTCAAGAGCTTTGGCCCTAAACCACAAACCATCAACCGTAAACCGCTTACACTCGTGTACGGACCGAATAGTGTGGGTAAGTCTTCATTGTTGCATGCGATGTTGTTGGCTGGGTATCAGGTTAACAATATTCAACCGATGCATAAACGCACTGATTTTGCTGGTGATGAGTTAACACTAGGAAAAGAGTTTAATTTTATTCACAAACGTAGTATCGATAACACTTGCAATTTAAACTTTTCTTATCGCTCTCCAGCCACTATCAAGCATTTCTTTAATGAAGCATATTCGATAAAAAATGATTTAATAGAAATCAACTTTGATATAAATGAATTCACACTTGAAGATTACCAAAATATCATGTCAGGGCTAGAAATTGAAAGTGGTAAATATGCATTCTCAAATGTTTTATTTTGCGTTGAATTTATAGATTCAGGAACACTGCGAAATACTTTATTGCATCACATTTGTAATTATAGACATTTCTTTCAGCCAAAAATGATTGAGTTAAATCTTTACAAAGAAATTTGCTTAGACAGCATTATAAACATTTGCGATTTAGTCAATAGTAAACTCCATAGTAACCACTGTCCAAAAGAAATAAACCTAAAATTCTTTGAGTGGCATCTTTCTGATCTTTTGGAAACTTGTGAACTAAAATTAGATGAAGAAGAGTTTAAAACTAAAGAATTAGAGCTTATAAGGGATCTTCAGAAAATTTATAGCACATCTGTTTTAAAGTCAAAGTTTTCATCCTTTTCTTTTCGTAAATCCGTTGATATAGCTTTAAATAACCGGAAATTCTTAGAGTTTATTGCTAGCATTGATATCAGCAAGCATCGATTAAAAAACTGCTTAACAAATAAAAACATTAACACTCTAGAAAGAATGATAGTTTATATCATTGAAAGGGATAAACACTCTGATTTCAAAGAATATAAGAGAAATACAAAAGTCCATTTGGATACAAATATGGGCATCAACTTTGTTGAAGACGACTTCCAAACTATTAAAGATGGAATACAATCAATCTTAAACTTAGATACTAACATTAGCTTTGATTTAAGCTTCTCATACAATGGTGATTTTTCAAAAACTAGGGAAACTAAACTTCAAAAAAATATAGATATAGATATAGATATAGATATAGATATAGATATAGATATAGATATAGATAGTAAATTAGATCAAACCGTTAACACCCTCATTACTGAAGATATGTACCCCACCATTAATAACATACTATCAAGCATACTCAGTGAAATTCCAAAAACCAATACATTCCCATATCAGCCCCTTGTTGGAATAAATTATATTTTCAAAAAAGAAGAAGCAGTTCAGTATTTTTCCCCTTTACGTTATGTCCCAACAAAAGATGAGTTAAGCAACATTCACATATCCAGCAAATTTGGATGCATGAATCATGACAGCCAATCGATTTCAATAAACTCTTTAAGAGAAATAAAACTCTACCGTTTAGCTAGGAAATTTATAAGGCTTACAATTTCTGACAAAAGAATATACAAGGTTATACGTTGGCTACAAAGAATAACAAACAAAATTTTTAATTTACGCTCATTAATGAGCAGAAGCATAGGCTTATCATTTATTCCAGTGTTCTTTATACGCTTAATTGCTAAGGAGCAATTATTCACTGATTGGTTTAATGCCTTTAAAAAAGTGCATAAAAGGCGACGTCAATCTTTAGCATCTAACAGTCTCCAACTATGGCATAAAATTGCACTTTCACCACAGAGTTTAGATACTATTAACATTTGGCTTAGGGACCCCAAAAAAATCAACAACCGTTATCAGATTGAGACTATTCAAAGTAATCAAAGTACTGTAAATCTGGCATTTCGAGATATGCAAAATGATACTATCGTCTACCCACAGGAGATGGGGCTTGGTATTTCGCAAATATTACCCATTATTCTTGCCTCTAAAGTTCATAAAGAACATAAGATATACATTGAACAGCCTGAGCTTCACTTACACCCTGCCATGCAATGTGAAATAGCAGATGATTTTATTCAAAGCATAAACGAGCGTGACAACGAATTTATTATTGAAAGTCATAGCGAGCACATGCTTCTTAGAATTATGCGCCGCATGCGAGAAACCGCCAACGGTGATTTGGAACCAGGTAGTCCGCTTGCATTAACTCCGGATGATGTCTGTTTACTCTATGTTGATCACAACGGAGAACACACCTATGTGAATGAACTAGAGCTAGATGAAGATGGCACCCTACTCGACCCATGGCCAAATGGCTTCTTTGAGGAAGGGTACAAGGAGCGCTTTGCATAATGTTAAAAGAAGTCTCATTCACTCCGCAAGTTTTCAGCCAGGACGTCATTGGTGATTACTTGTGGCGTGATGCCTCTCGGTTGCTAGAGCTGCTTAGTGTGAGCGGAGTTCTCGTTGGCGTTCAAAGCAATGACTGGATCAAGGCTATTTACAGCCAAATTGACACATTGGAAGGCAAGCCTAAAGCGAAACTCCTTGATGCACTCTCATTGCTTAAAGAAAGAAACCGACTGGTATCACATCCAAAAGTGGATGGTTGCTGCCCTGAAACTGAAGAGGAGTGGCTAGCAGCTTTAAGACAAGTGGATAGTATTCGCCATCTCGACTCCATCTACGCTTCATCGGCTACGACGGACTACACTAAGCACATCGATGAGTTAGAAGATATCAACCTCTATCAAGAATATGGTGTCACCGGTTCGATCCAGTTACCTACTACGAGCACCATGTTAAAGGGGGTTCTTCTACCGTTTTTAAGCTACGCCAAAAAACTGACCATCATCGACCCCTACTTCTACCTAGACCAGGAAAGGTATCAAGATACGCTAATGCTCGTTGCGCAGAGTTTTCGTGAACGTAGAGGAAAGTATCAAAAAGGAAAGATCATCATCAATTGCAAGTGGGATCCATATAAAGAAGATTTTCGCTATGACGATTGGCGCTGTTTTCTCGCTAAACTGCACTTGAAGCAACATCACGATTGCATAGTGAATATCTGGCAACCTCAAAAAGGCTCTGTAAAGATGCATGACAGGTATATTATTACCGATCAAGCTGGGTTGGTAAGTGCCGCAGGCCTTGCTCGCGACGATAACCAAAATTCGGAATGGTCGTTTAAAGACTACTCCGAATTGGGCAAAATTCTGGCACAGTACCAGCCGAACTCTTCCCCCTTTGTTTTAAAGGCTGTAATTGATAGAGATGACGTTAATCTCATCGATTAGTTGTACCGGGCTTTGATTTTAATGCTGACTTACATTCCTCAAACCATTGATAAACCAAAGCTCGAGTTTCCTCTTCTGGAAGTTGATTTTTATATCCCGAGATTTGTTCAAGACGAAAATGGCTATCAACACCAGGGCTGATTGCGACGCCAATTGTCATTCGTTCTGGCTCCAACATCCTAAATACGGCATACCGTCCATGTACAATCCGGCTATGATAAATGGCAACACAGTGTTGCTGTTCCCTCGCCTCATAACAAAGCATTTCGTAATTCGTAATTTGTTTAATATTCTCTGTTTCCTTAAACCATAACGGATAAGGTAAATTGGCGTCTTCAGGTGTCGATGCGACAAGATCCTGGTCTATTCGTCTTAACGCCCACTCATCATGAAGCTCCCTAAGGGAATCTAACGACTTACGAGCAACCACACAGCGAGCTGGATCTGCAATACCAATCGCTTGACCAAGTTCCAAGGTATCTCTTAAATAAAACGCTAGTCTTTGGCGTACTCCATCTTGCTCATGTGCTAATGCCAACCCTAACGTTGTGCCTGTAATAAACGGATAGCTGTGGTCAAGAGACAACGACGAGAGATTTACCCTTTTATAATGCTTAAACGCCATGAATCTTGAGAATGTGGGTTCCAGTTTTTGAATCACATAATTTAGCCCATTGGTCGTTTGAGCATCTGGTTCAAGTTTACCTAAAAACCTCAGAGCGCCTTTGGATGCGCTCAACCCAATATGCTTCAATATATGACGTTGCCCACCTTTAAGTGCTTCCAGTGCTTTGTTGTTATTCAAAGGGTAGGCTTTGCAAAGCATTGCCAACAAGATGGGTCGTGAACGGACAATATCGACCGCTTCTTCGCTGTTTGCCACCAGCCACAACATTTGAAACTGGTATTCTTGATACGGTTGGGTCACAGCGAGATACTCGTTGGGAATTGATGCTAGCCAGTCTCCACCACCTTTCATATGCTCGATATAGCTCAATGAAAAGCCCAGTCCACCCTCTAATGCTTCGCGGACATTATGTTCATATTGGCGATAGCATTCGAGCCTATTGTTCCAAGTTCCTAGGATTAAATCGAACCCCAGACCAATATCAGCATTCGAAATAACAAGTGCGTTTTCCATTCTTTCACTCTAACTCATCACGTGTTTAAAGTAACGGTTGATACCTTCTTCAGCTTCTCTCTCTGTAGAAATACGGCTAGCAATGATGTTTGATGGTAAGTTTCCTTTGTCTACCTTCATTTCGACATAAAACTCATCGATACCATTTCTTTTGAGACCATTAGTGAGCTCATCTAAACACTTTTTCAACGCAATACTCGCATATCCTTTTCCTTGAGATCCTGGCATTGTCGAGTAACCAATATCAAAGCACAACTTACCTTTGTATGCACCACTAACCGTAAAGACGATCACAGATTCAATTTGTCCATCGACTATATAGCCATAGGTAAGCCTAGTTTCCCCCATCGGATGATCAACGTGCACCTTAATGTCCGTGTGAACGCTACCCGGCGTCAACTCAATCAAGCGATTATCGACCGCGTATAGAAACTGATGCATCGCCTCCGATGCCATGGTTTCATTGGTCATCTCATCAGTAGATCTATCGACGATATCGCCTGTTTCTATATCTCGCATTTGAATTTGTGTCATGATTGTTCCCATCATTTGAAGTAATGTGGGCACTTTAGCTATATTTTAAGAAAGAAGGCGGTTCGTAAGCTTACAAACAGCACCACAGGACCGACCTAGTTCAGATTACTAAACGCTGACAAGACAAATAGCTACCATTACATAAGGGAAACACCATGGATTATCCTATTCCTTGACCACTTTCTAACAATGAGTAATTAACACTAAAGCTCGCACGCCAACGGCAGACACCAAGTCGTTTTATGTGTAATCAAGGGCAGACTGGGTAAAGAGATTCAAGTAAAGTATCGATTTGTATCTCATTTTCTAGTCAGTTGATTTTTTGGCGAAACCATTTTATCAAACAGCGAAGAGCGCAAATACTTTAAAATTATGATTTTATTGAAATAATTAGACTGTTGCTCAGCTATCAAGTTTCTGGATACGACAACGTTTAACTATCTAACTGTCAGGAAAAAAATTATGGCAAAGTGTGTCCGATGTAATCGATATTTCCAAAAGCGAAACCCGAACCAGCTTTATTGTTGCAAGAGCTGTTCGAACTGCGCCAAATCTAGCGCACGAATCTCTAATAAAGACTTCCATCAATTTCAGACACAATCTTCGTACTACGCGACAGAAGGCGGATATCAAGAAGTGGCGAGAGGCCATCATTCGGAATATTTCGAGCAAATGAATGAGACTAGAGAACAGTGGCTCACTCGTCATAAGTACCACCTGGACGAAAACGGAAAAGCTTTCATGGACAAGTTGAAGGCAAAACGTGAAAAGGAGTCTACTGCATCAACCGTTGAAATTCATAGCGACTCGGGTATTAAACATCTTTCAAAGCGAGAGCCAATCAACGCCGATCAAATGGAAACAGTCAAGCTAATTCAAGAGAAGGCAAAGCTCGCTAGCCAGTTTTGCCGCAGTGATTACTCTTCGAAGTTAGTCCAAGACATTAAAGCATTAGCAGAGAAACTTTAATAATTACGCTACACACATCAAAAACAGAGCTAGCCAAATAACTTGTACTAGCTCGCGCTATTTGACCTAGTGCTTTGCCCTGTCGATCGCCAATTCAATCTGGCGCTCTACAAAACTCAGCACCCACTCCGCATCTCGCTTTGAACGGTGATGACGACATTGGTATAACACTTCCACAACGCTATTCGCTACCATGTCGAGAAACAGGTCTTCTCGCCAAAATTGGTGAGGTAGCATGTACGTTCGCCCTTTAAGTAGAAGATAGATTTCTGCTTTAGATTGTTTGATGTCTTCAACCGTCATTTCATCAAAGTAATGACTTTGGATTACATCGAAGCAAAGGCTTGTGCAATGTATAGCTAACGGTGAATAGCGCATCACTTACCCCCTGCATTTAAGAACGCGGCAAATGCACTGCCATCTCGACGTGTTAAGTTGGGCACGTAACGGGAGTAAACACGAAACAGCATCGTAGTCGTGGTGTGACCCATCTGATTCGCGATCCATTCTGGAGATTCACCTGCCGCCAGAAGTAACGTTGCGAAGGTATGGCGGGTTTGATACGGATTACGTCGTTTTAACCCTGCTCTTTCAATAGCCGGATACCAAACGGAACGAGCAACTACAGCGTAATTGAGGTGACGATTTTGAGCATTAGTAAATACATATTTCAGTTTTTTATCGGCGCTAAGACAATGCTTTTCAAGGGCTTCCACCACCCTATCTGTAAGCTGAATCACGCGATATGAACCATCGGTTTTGAGCCCTTTCAATCGGCCACGCACAATACTTTGACTAACCGTAATGGTTTTGTTCTCTAGATCTACGGCTTCCCACATCAACCCATCAACTTCACCGGTTCTCATACCAGTAAAAAAGCGAGTTACGTAATAAGCCTGGTACTCCTCATCAACATATTTGAGGAAGCGCTCCACTTCCTCTAATGAGAATGGGTCAACTTCCGTGCGACCTACTTTTAAGGCTTTGATATTCTTCCAGGCTGGGGTAAAGTCATAACGATCAGCGGCTTCATTAAGAATCATCCTAAGCGGTGTCATTATGTGATTTATCCGTGATGGACTTAAGAACTGCGCATTTCGTCCCGGTACTTTGGCGAGGAAGGAACGAAATTGCATGATTTGAGCCTTATTGATGGCGCTGATCCTTTTACTGCCGAACGTCGGTAGTAGGTATTTATTCAAGACGCCCTCGACGTCCACTAGGTGACCGTGACTCCATTCTACTTTCATCTCGGCTAGCCATATTTCAGCGAATTCCTGAAACTTTGGTGACTCTGTCGCTTCAAAGTAACTTTTTGCCGTTTCCTCTCTTCGTTTTACCTCAGCGAAACGCTTTGCCATTGAGCTTTTTGGAAAGTAAGCGGAATAGTCAAAGGTATCGAGTACAATTTCCGCCTCTATCCTTTTGAGTAAACGCTCCAATCGATTTCGATTGGGCTTATTGTCAGGCAGTTGCGTTTGTTCTCGGCAACGCTGACCACGATAGCGAAACTGAAGAACGAGCTTGCCATTTCGAACGTTCAATACCCCCATATTGTCCCCCTTACAAACCAGTGATTAATGATTGCATCGAAACACCGCTAAGCATTTCCTCTTCTACTCGTTCCCAAATAAAGAGTATTTTTCTACCACCGAATGGACGGATGTAATGTACTCCTTCAAACAGTACACTGTCTTTCAACTGCTCTCTAATCACTCTTTCGTCATACTTGATTCGCTTTGAGAGCTCTGACGTTGTCAAATAGGTATTATCCATCGTACAATCTCCTACTGAACTAAATATCTTTCAAAAGAGCTTAATACTCTCCTGTAGAACAAAATGTATCATAAGAATTCTCTTTTGCAAGCATTTTTAATCTACAGGAGGTCATTTTTTACAGGAGAAGACCATGCTGAAGTGCCACTTATCGAAAATCATGGGTGAGAGAAAACTTAAAATTTCCGATGTATCACGCGATACGGGGATCAATAGGGGCACTATTACGCGTTTGTATAATGAAACAGCAACCCGAGTAGAGTTAGAAGTGATTGATGCATTGTGTGGCTACTTTGATATCACTGTTGCAGAGTTATTCGAGCGGATACCTCAAAACAACAATTAGGAAAAGTAATGATAAGCTGACGACTATTACGCTTCAGCTCATTTAACGTCACTTAATGCCCTTAACCAGTGGTGGACACCAAATTGGCCACCATTTGGACACCGACATATAAGGCAACGTCTTGTTCTCGGATTTCAGGCATGAGAAAAAACGCAATAAAGCGTTTATTTTTAATAGTTTAGTTTGATTTTATAACAGATAAGGATTGGAGCGTGCAGCGGGAATCGAACCCGCATCATCAGCTTGGAAGGCTGAGGTAATAGCCATTATACGATGCACGCATCATCGTGGGACGAGAGTTAATATGCCATATCTGGACTAAAAGAAAAGCCTCTTTTTGCGCATTTTGGCTTAACTGCGCATCTTTGCTTCAATTTGGTCTATAAATGTACTATTACACTGATATAAAAAGGGAAAATGAGATGTGAGTCTCACTTTTCTAGACTAAAGCCAATCACCATTCGTTTACATGAGGAGCATTTATATCAGAGTGCTTGCTAATTCATTGAAACGTTTGCGGTTCGCCATACAACTTACTGTATTCCGCTCTGTTACTGTGAATAGAATTGATAGAAAATTGAATATTAACTATCGAAAAACCCTTGAAGCTTTGGTACCTTTACGCCACCGAAGTGGCACCACGACATTGATTAGACGGACCTATGCCTTCCACTCAAACCATAAAGAAAATCGTAGATATCGGCGACACACTACACCGTAGTGGGTGTGCTCCTTATAAAGTGGAAAAGTACGCACAATACTACGCGCAAAAACATGGTATCGATGTCATGGTGCAAGCCACCCCAACCGCCATCAACTATCAATTTCCAGATAAAGACAATACGGTTGTACTAAAGCGGTTAAAGCCAGCTTCCATTAACCTTAGCTTGCTCGCCAACACCATCATTCGAATCAATCAGCCAAGCAATGAAGCCGTGCCAGAACCTGTTGGTTACCCTAAATGGGTGGTCGCTCTTGCTAATATGGGGATCCCACCCGCTTACCTCATGTTGGTAGGCAGTACATTGGAAGCCATTGCATTTTCGATGTTATTGGGATTGATGGTTTGGGTATGTCAGCTGGTTTATCGTGGACGCAACTCTATCGCAGTGGAGTTCATTTCAGCTCTACTAACCGGGGTTCTCGTGGCATTTATCGCCAGCACTGGTGCCGCAATTCCTATATGGGCGTTGTGTATCGCGAGTGTCATTTTGTTTGTACCCGGTTTATCAATCGCCAACTCACTTGAGTGTTTGGCATTTAATGACTTAGTGTCGGGTACCGCTCTTTTAGGGCAAAGCGCCCTCACCCTCATCAAATTGTTTATCGGTGTGATGATGGGGCTCAATATTGGTGAGGCCTTTTGGGGACAAACAGAGTCCATCTCATACACCAATGAAGTTCCACTATGGCTACACTGCTTTGGGCTACTACTTATCTCAACTTCCATTGGCGTCATTTTTAACGCCCGCCCTAAAGACATTCTACTTGGACTACCTGTAGCCGTGCTCGGCATGTGGGGCCCTTTCTATCTTGGGTTTGATAGTGGCTGGGTGGTAGGCACTTGGGTGACGACTGTGCTCATCACTTTATATGGCACCTGGGTTGCTAAAAGGCTTGATCTAACGGGTTCCATATACATCGTGCAGGGCATCATTATCTTAGTACCAGGAAGCCGTGTTATGGTCAGTGCTAGCCAATCTGTGTTTGAACAATCGATTTTACCGATCCCTAATATCGGTTTATCCGCATTATTTATGTTTTCAGCTATTGTGGCCGGTCAAATTACCGCATACTCAATATACTCGCCCAAAATAGAGAGATAGGCCTCATAAATTAGTGATTCTATAAAAACCTGTAACACTTCAAAATAATCGTATTGTTTGCTTAATCTTTACAAAACATTATTTCGAGGCGCTAAATAATGTTTTATATCAACACGTTACACACCGAGAATGAATGTTGATCTAGTGTCAGTAAATTTACTATATGTTTGAAATGTCATGAAAGTGCCATCTAAAAACGAGCTACACATCAAATATTCAACATTAATATATTCACCACTCTTTGACTTGCCTAAGAAGTCGCTTATATTCGTCACTGGCTAGAAAAAAAGTTCCATTGTTTACAAAAAGCATTCGTTGAATTCTCGTGATTCCCCCGACGCGTTGTACGCAATAGCAATTTCATTTTCCACGCTATAGCTGCCGGATTGGCAATAGAAACAAGATAGTAAAAAAATTTAGGATATAACTATGTCTAACACAGTAACTGGTACAGTTAAGTGGTTCAACGAAACTAAAGGCTTTGGCTTCATTCAACAAGAAAATGGTCCAGACGTTTTCGCTCACTTCAGCAACATTAAAGCAGACGGCTTCCGTACGCTAGCTGAAGGCCAAAAAGTTGAGTTCCGTGTAACTCAAGGCCAAAAAGGCCCTCAAGCTGAAGAAATCGTTCCAGTTTAAGACTGACTTCCAGTAACGTTTGATAAATAGCCAGCTCTGCTGGCTATTTTTGTATCAGTTAGCCCTAATATCCTGCTTTGTTAGTATCCTTTTGTGGTAAGACGCGTACTATAGGGTCAAACGCTATTCACAATTTTTGAGCACTCTCATGGCTTTAAAACCTACAATCTATAAGTTTCGTGTCGCCCTTACTGACATGAACCGCGACTACTACGACTCTCTAAATCTTACAGTTGCCCTGCACCCTTCTGAAAACCAACAACGCATGATGGCGAGACTCATGGCATTTTGCCTCAACGCCTCGCCGGAGCTTCACTTCACCAAAGGGTTATCGACCATTGAAGAGCCAGACATTTGGGAAAAGTCACTGGATGACCAAACCTTGGTTTGGATCGATATCGGTGAGCCTGATGTTGATCGAGTGAAAAAAGCGACTCGACTGTCTAAAAAAACCAAAGTCTACAGCTTCAACACCAAAAGTGATGTGTGGTGGCAGCAAAACAAAGGCAAATTTGGCTATTTAGACGCTAGCGTCTATCGCTTTGACAACGAATCTATCGAGTCACTGTCCGAGTTGGTCACGCGAACCATGGATCTTTCCGTGATGATTACCGGCACTTCACTGTTTGTCGATGCGGAAGGTGGTTCTGTAGAGGTCACTGTCGAGGAACTGCAAGACAAATGATCGAACTGAGGGAAGCACTGTCCAATATTAAGGCTGACACGCTCACCATAGCGGCAACGCATCAAGAAGCTCTGAATAACTTGTGCGAACGAGAAAGCCTTTTGTTCGCTAGAGCACAAGAGAACAAGCCGGATCATGCCCCTTCAGGTTTGTTGCTCGGTCTATTTACTAAACTTAATGTTGAAGCGCTTTCCTCCCTCAATGCACACCTCAATCAAGTTCAGGCGATGAGAACCGCCATTGAGCAACAAGTAGGCCCTGAACACGCCAATTCATTTAAGCTGCCTGTTGTTGAAGAACTGATGCTGGTCACGCATATCTGGGTTTACATCCAAGGGTACTTAGGCATGGACTATAGCCTTGCCAATGATCACGCCCTCCAGACCAGCGAAACACTCAGCCCCCTAACACAAAAAAGCGTTGATGAACTGCGGATTGCTTTTAATCAAAGCTATTACCAAGGTTTTAGGGAGTTTGAATCAAAAAAACCACCGTCATCCGGTTGGAAACAGTGGTTTGAAAAATGGTTTAACTAAACGGCCAATTTAGTAGGCCGATAGATTAAACAGTGCATTAAAGATTTGCGTGCGGGCCAAATACTTCGTAATGAATACGTGAACGATCAACATCCATCGCTTCAAGCTGTGCCACCACTGCCTGCATAAAGCCAACGGGTCCACAAAGGTAAAACTCACCAAAATGAATCGGTAGAGAATCTTTGATGGCCGCCAAATCCATCACACCCTTGTGACAATTAGGCGCTTCATGCTCCCCCTGAGGTTCACGATACCACGTATGTTGTTGCCAGCCGTTGGCTGCCAAAATGGTCGCTGTTTCATCAACAAAAGAGTGCTGCTGCTCATTTTCACATGCGTGCAAATAGGTCACTTGCTGAGATGGGTTTTGCTTGCTAATTTGTTGCAGCATTGCTTGCATTGGCGTGCAGCCTACACCGGCAGAAATTAGTACAACAGGTGCCTCTGACGGCTGGTAGAAGAAATCGCCAGCAGGCGGCATTACGTCCAGTGTCGAACCAACATTTAGCTCACGATGCAAATAGTTGGATACCAAACCATCATCATGCTCACTCGATTGCTCTTTTTTCACAGAAATACGGTAGCTTGTGCCCGTTGGTGCTTGAGACAGTGAATATTGTCGAATCTCCACATTGTCACTGTCAGTTGGCGATACTTGAATTCCCAAATATTGCCCCGCTTGATAATCAAGAACTTTGCCGCCATCCTCAGGCTCAAGAACGAAACTCGTAACCAATTCCGACTCTGGTGTTTTTTCGACGACGACGAATCGACGAGTACCACGCCATCCGCCCAACGCTTTTTCACGTAACTGGTAAAGCTCCTCCTCTCGATCGATAAAGATTTGCGCCAAGAAGAGATACGCCTCTGTCCAAGCTTCTTCTACGTCTGGAGTGAACGCTTCTGGTGCCAGCTCGCGCAGTGTCTCGATAAGATGATGGCCGACAATTTGATAGTGCTCAGCTTGGATGTGGAAGCTAGTGTGCTTGTGCGCAATACGTTCAACCGCGGCCGATAAAGCAGCAAGGTTTTCAATGTTCTTCGCATAAGCGGCAACCGCTTCAAACAAAGCAACGCTTTGACGACCCGACTTTTGATGAGCCATATTAAAAATGTCTTTCAGCTCTGGGTTATGAGAAAACATTCTTTGATAAAAATGCTGAGTCAGAGCTGGCCCCGCCGACTCTAGTAGAGGAATGGTGCTTTTGATGATTTCGATATGTTGATTACTTAGCATAGTGTTTCCTAGAAGGCTTTAAATTACGACTTTATTAATAGATATAATAATAGGCTGACTGTCTTACGTGTTTCCTGCTGACGCAGCACGCTTTTTATATTTAAAAGTGAACGATTCGTGTTCACATCCGATTTTACAAACAGCATATTGCAGAGTTCGTGCCAAGTATAGAAACATCGGTAGTCATTGGTTTTAAAGAACATTTCGATTACAGTTTGAGTCAAAATGACCACTTCCATTTGTGTCTAAATGACACTAGAATGACAACTATACTCATTTAACGCGGCATATCCCACATGCAAGATATCTCCACCTCAAGTCTTATCGACCTAACCGTTGGTCTCGCTAGCAGCAACAACGATCAAGAACGTTTCGATTCACTGCTCAATACAATCAGAAAAACCATTCGCTGCGATTGTGTCGCCCTGCTTTCGCTTCAGGGAGACACGCTAGTACCACTTGCAATGCAAGGGCTTGCTCGCGATACATTAGGTCGACGCTTTGTCATTAATGAGCACCCACGTTTCGCCGAGATCTGCGCTGCTAACAGTCCGGTGATTTTTGATGCTGACAGTGAATTGCCCGATCCCTTTGATGGGCTATTGATTGACCACCACGGCGACCTGCCGATGCACTCCTGTATGGGGCTTCCGCTTATTTTTGGCGAAAAAATGTTGGGAGCGCTAACACTGGATAGTTTGGAACCGAATGCCTTTCATAGCATTCCAACTCGAAATCTCGAGGTTCTATCCGCTATCGCCGCCTCTACTCTAAAAATGGCACTCACTTTCTCTCAACTTGAGCATCAAGCTAAGCAATCAAAGCAACTTCTTGAAGAACTCAATGAAGAGGCTTGGGAGCGGGATGGAGGAGAGATGATCGGCAACAGCGATCCAATGCGGGCGCTTAAATCTGATATTGAGATCGTCGCGCCCTCCGATTTCAATATTCTAATCCATGGTGAAACCGGCGTTGGCAAAGAGCTGGTTGCGCGCACGCTACATTACCAATCCACCCGTAGACAACAACCTTTGGTCTATGTGAATTGCGCGGCTATCCCAGAAAACCTCATAGAGAGCGAGCTATTTGGTCACGTTAAAGGCGCATTCACCGGCGCTGACAAAAACCGCTTGGGTAAGTTTGCACTCGCGGACGGTGGCACTCTGTTTCTCGATGAAATTGGCGAACTGCCACTGGCCGCACAAAGCAAGCTGTTACGTGCATTGCAAAATAACGAGATCCAACCTGTTGGTAAAGATCAGATTCAGAAAATTAACGTCCGCGTACTCGCGGCAACCAACCGAGACCTTAAGCTAGAAGTTGAAAACGGCAAGTTTCGTGCTGACCTCTACCATCGCCTAAGCGTCTACCCTATTTCCGTACCTCCACTCAAAGAACGCCTCGGTGACGTTGAACTGCTCACTGGTTTTTTCTTGGAGCAAGCACGTAGAAAACTTGGGATCAACCAGATCAAACTGAACCCTAATGTCGTTCCTCATCTCAACCGATACGCTTGGCCCGGAAATGTGCGCGAACTTGAACATGTCATCAACCGTGCAGCACTGAAAGCCAAGGCTCGCTCTCTGGGGAAAACCGTAGTCACTGTCACCATCGATGATTGTGGGCAGTTTGATGACACACTTCCACCACAAAATCAAAACAAAGTGTCTACTATTGAGCTGCCAAAACAGAGTGCCGGAATACGTGAGGCCACTGAGGAATATCAACGAGCATTGATCTCCAATGCGTTAGTCAGTGCTGACTACAACTGGGCTCAAGCTGCTCGCGAACTTAAAACGGATCGTGCCAACCTTATAAGATTATCTAAGCGCTTGGGTCTTAGCGTCACCAAACGTCACAGTTTATCTAGGGACTAAACGTATCGGTAAAGTAAAAGAGGTGTTAAGATTTGCCGCTATACGTGTTGATAGCAAAAACACGATAACAACAATAAGCTCAACAAATTACAAAGAAAGGTAGTTATGAAGTTCATCCGCATTATTTTAGGCAAAATCATTCTATTGCTGAACTTTGTGTTTTCACCACGCGGCGTTAAACGCAGCAGTGAAGCACAACAACAAGCTGATGCTAAAGCATCGGCGATGCAGCTTTATCAATTCGAAGCTTGCCCATTTTGTGTCAAAGTCCGCCGTGAAATGAAACGCCAGTCTGTCAATATAGAGTTGAAAGACGCGAAAAACGATCCCATTGCTAGAGAAGAGCTTCTTAATGGCGGCGGTCGAGTAAAAGTGCCGTGCCTGAAAATTGTCGAAAACGGCGAAGAAACATGGATGTATGAGTCATCCGATATTGTGAGTTACCTGCAAAAAGAATTTGCCTAACCTATTCCTGAAACTCATAACCTGATAAACAAACGCCCGGCAATGTCGCCGGGCGTTTTTCTAACATTTTTTTAATGAACTTACTCTACGCAGTCCCAACCAGTAGGGTCGATAGAGTTAATCCAGTCAGTGACCAAAGCCACCCCTTCTTTGTGTACGACGTGGCGACCAAGCTCAGGCATCATGTTGCCATTATCGATGTTGATTCGATAATGCAGCACAGAGTTGTCGGCATCCCCTGGCATCACCACATAAGGACTAGGCCCTTTATGGAACGTAATGCCGCGCGCACACAATCCCATTTGACCCACGCCTTCTCGCCAATACTCCAACTTAAATGGATTACTGGCCGCTTTACCTTCTGTTCGATGGCAATGCGCACAGTTAATATCTAAGTAGGCTTTCGCATAGTCTTCTAGCTCAGCAGGGGTTAAATTGGTTGCTCCGGCTTCGGAATCAAACTCAGGCACCGCAGGTAAGTTGCTTGGCATATCCGGTAAACTTACTAGACCTAAATTTTCCCAGTGTAATAACTGATTAATCGGATTGCCCGAAGAAACAGCGCGAATACTATTCATATTGCGTGCTTTTGGACCAATGGGGGAGAATCCAGCAGCTTGGGTACTACCTACAGGGTCCGCCACATCTTCAGTAACTTTGTGACACAAAGTACACTCATTACGACTTGGTACTTCGTAGGTAAATGCTAAGGTTTCACCGTCATGTTCAATAGTGCGATCAAATGGTACGGATACTGCTGTAAGCGTGGCGTCGGTTTTGTCTTCATTCCACACATATGGCAATGCCACCCAGCCTGAATCACGACGAATCAACAATCGAGTTTCGATTAGCTCCTCGTCTTCGCCAATCGCGTTATTAGTGCTCGTTGGTAAAGTGAACGTTTTTATTAGCACCGTACCGACAGGGAAATCAAACACTTCTTGAGAGCGATAGCTCGCAGACACATCTTCTGGCATCAATACATAGCGATACTTGCGAGCATAATCCGTGAACAGTTCAACATTCATTTCATACAAAGTACCTTTACCTGATGTCGCAAGGTTAAGGTTCTTCGTCGGATCGCTCGCATCAGCAAATAAGTGATAGTCAGAAAGATTCGTACAGTTTTCCGCAAAGCTCGCAGACTCACGCGTCAGTGCAGCCCAATTAATGTCACCTGCCGTATTCGCACGACACATCTCATTGCCGACAATACCGTTATTGCCTGAGCCCGACTCTCCGTCATCTGGCGTTGCATCCGTAATGCCCCAACCATATTCCACACCATCAATGGTTACGGTGTTTACAGCTAAAGGCTGCTTAACATCACACCCACCGCGCAGTAGTGACGTATGAGGGTTTTGGTAGAGGAAATCTGCGTTTGCTGGATTCTCTGAATATCGACCTATTGCGGTTGGGTCTAGGTGATCCACCAGCACACCGACACTGGTTCCAGTATTGTCAATGACACAGTTTGAATCTACGTCTGTAAAATTGGTTAGGTAGTTCCAACGGTCAGTTCCAAATGTGCCATTCAGCGCATCCCTCAGTTCGGTAAACATTTGCGAGCGCACTAGCGATTCACCGGCGCCGTCATAAAAAACGGCAGGGAACGCTTGGTGCTCAAGTGAGTACGCCAGCACCATGTCGTCAATAAGGGCACCATTGGGCTTCGTGCCTACATTGGTAACCGTATTGTCATGGAAGTACATACCTGTCGGAACCGGGTTCCAACCTTGTAAAATCGCTGCCCCTTCAGAGCTACTTGGCCCAGTAAAGCTTGGTACGTATGCTTCTGGGTTATCATTCACCAGCAAATAGCTGGTCATTGCGACCGCCATTGAGTCGTGGTTATCGATAGTGTTGTTAAAGAACTCGCCATTACGGCCAGATAAAATCACCACACCAGTACCAGGAGGGACAATACCTACCACACCACAACCACCGACGCCTTTATCACAAGTAGTATCCACATAGTTAACTAAGTTATTGTCACGAATAGTGTTATTAAATACCCTTACATCATCAACTAAACGCCCAATAGTGGTTGCACCTGGTAAATCAAATAGCAAAACGCCACCGGTATTACCCACTGCGAGGTTACCGTAGACATCAACGCCCGAGCTGTTTTCAATTTCGATACCTGCGATGTTTTTCTCAGCCACATTATTTCGTACCACGGCACCAATAGTTTGTCCCACATAGACACCCGCATCAGCACTGCCGTAGCTCCATGTGTCTTCGATCAAAACATTTTGCGATTTCACAGGGTAAATACCGTACGTGCCACGCAGTGAACCATCTTCATCTCGCTCTCGCGGGACTTCTAGCCATACCGTTGCAACATCACGAATAATCAGCCCTTCCACTGAGTCCGCTTTGATGCCATTTTTCGACGCTTCAGACACCTGCAAGTCAGATATCACGATATTGCTACCGCCACTGACTGCAATGCCGTCCTTGCCATCTACATTAGAGAAATCCAAAAAGGTCTTCGTTATCCCCGCCCCTTTGAGCACCAGATTGTCTTTCGAATCAACAGTAAGCTGATTGTTCATTTTGAAACAACCTTCAGGTAACGTGATAGTACTGTTGCTTTCTGCAAGTTCTACGAGGTTTTCAATGGCGGTCACTTCACTTGCACTCGCCCATTCCATGCCATCAGCACAATGCGTTGGTGACCCGTAGTCAGACAAAGCATAAGCACCAGTGGACTGAGGCTCTTCATATTCGTCACCGTTACATCCAGTAAGGATGACAGCAACCATTGCCGCTAGCGAGAGCGGTCTTAAAAGCGTAGACATCATGATTCATTCCTTGTCAAATATCGTCATCCATTAGAAACGGTGATTGAATTGCAACGCGTACAAGTAAGCGTCGCCTTCAGATTTGAAATCCACTGTCGTTCCAGGCAAGTTTTCGGGCTCTAACTCTTCGGTAAAAGTGGTTTCCTTAGCATCGATGAAGCTAAAACCAAAATCTAACCAAGTAGAATCACTAAACGCGTAGCTAGCGCCCACGCTGTAGTTCATGCGGTCAGAGTCCGGTAAGCTAATACTTGGATGATTGACGTTAGGGGTTTGGTCAAAGGCAATTCCCGTACGCAGCGTAACGGCCGATGAAACGCCGTAGGTAAGACCAAGCGCATACTTAAACGAATCCTCGAATTTTTCGTCTTTCTGCAGCACAGTCACACCATCTACCGTGCCACGAATTTCTTCGAATGTACTCCAACCTGTCATTACAACGCTATAGTGAAGCGCAAGTGGCTCCGTAACCTGGTGATAGCCCGAGAACTCAGCAATACTAGGTAAATTAAGCTCGAGTTCACCCCCAACGGTTTGGCCTGGCTGAGTCACGATGCCGTTGGGAACATCCGTGGTGTAATCACCTTTCAAAGTAATATCGACTTTCGAGCGATAGCTAAGCCCAAAGCGATGGTTTTCATTTAGCTCCCATAAAACGCCAAGGTTAAATCCGTACCCCCAACCATCACCTTTTAATGAAGTTGCAATATCAGTGCGATTAAAGTTTGTACCATTCTGACTGTTAATTGCATCGGCCAATATCCCTAAGGTTCGTTCTAGTTCCGCATCGGCATAAACTGCGCTTGCACCGACTGACACACTAAAGCTGTCATTAATTTTATAGGCAACGTTAGGATTGATATTCATCGTTTTTAAGCTGGTTTTTCCAGCAATAGGTCCAGCTAAATAGTCTTTAGGATATTCTGTCATTAGCCCAAAGTCGGTAAATAAACCCACACCAATATGCCACTGTTCATTAATGGGCATGGAATAGTAAGCCGATGGTACTATCACATCATCGACAACGTTGTTGTTAGTGAGTTGTCGATTGAAACTCTCAGAAGGTCCATTACCCGTAACACGAACTTGTGGCGCGATATAGGCCGCACCCAACGATATCTGTGCTTCACTAAAGCGAGTAATCGCCGCGCTGTTATGGGCGATCGTTGCTGCTGAATCAGCAATCGCCGCTTCACCAGCATTCGCTCGGCCAAGGCCTGCCGCAGAATGCTCGGCAAGCTGAAAACCCGCTGCCCATAAGGGTGCGGAGGGTATTGCCAGTAAACTGGCCAGGGAGAGCGTCGCATACCTTTTATCCATTATTATCTACTCCATGATTTTATAAGGATGCAAAAATTCCGTGCGTTTGGGGCAAACACACTATGATAGGAAGTCATTCCATTGTTATGCTGACATATTGATGCACACTGTTTTCAAGATAAAACGGGCGCAATTAGACATGATGCTTTAGGGGAGTCACCTCTCTTTAAAATAGCTATTGAGCAAACTATCTAAAAAGTTAGAGCGAAAATTCCAATCCAGTTAGCCCTGTGTTGCAAAAATGTTAAGCTGGTCTCGTTATTTAATTATTTAACGGATTAAAAAATAACACAACCACACTTTACCGTACGAGAAACCTGTAATTTATCAGACATCATTTTACAGTAATATGTTTATATTATTTTTAAGATCAATTTAGCGTACGATATTTTTTATTACTAAAGTAGAAGACGCTAATTCAATACATAACTAATCCAAGCTTTAATTATCACTCTTCGCAAAGCGTCAAATTAATGACACTCGTGACAGATTTACGTCACATATAAATATACAAGCGAGATAGCAACACTGAGAACCAGATTTCGTCCACCGCTACATTCATAAGCTTTGCTGCCGTCACGATGTATGTAGGTAGCTCTATCAGTTCCCCCTACTCTTTTCGCAAATATTGCTGGTTCTCTCGACCATCACCTAGTGCTAGAATGTCCGCCCAACGGCTAAAGTAAAAACAAAGGTAAGACAATGAATCCGATTATTGCCCTATTGAAAGAGAACAATATCAGCGACGCGCAAATCAATGAGATTTTTGAGACGCTAACGCAAAACCCACTAGCGGCAATGGCAACCATTAGCCAATTGGGCCTGCCTCAAGACAAACTTCAACTATTGATGAACCAAGTAATGCAAAACCCAGCGCTTATCAAAGAAGCGGTCGAAGAACTTGGGCTCGACTTTGCCAAAGTTGAAGCGGCAAAAGAGCAACTAAACAAGTAATGCCACAAACGTAAAAAGCCGATGCGACAGCAATACTCCTCGGCTTTTTTTACACCAACCGTTTCTATGTGATGCTGACGCAGACAGCTAAACACATCATGCCGACAACAAAAGCCACCTAAATAAATTATCTATTGGTAACTAAGGCGACTTCTCCATCCCAAGTTGCTAAAATCCGCTCAGCATTCAACAGTGACTCGTAAATAATTAAGTTTTCTATGTATCAATTAACCGTAAACCTAGCCGACTTCCTTGCCCAATACTGGCAAAAGCAGCCAACTATCATTAAAGGTGGTTTCGCCTCTTTCACCGATCCTATCTCGCCGGAAGAGCTTGCCGGACTGTCAATGGAAGAAGAGATCGACTCTCGCTTTGTCTCCAACCTTGATCAGAATTGGCATGCTGAACACGGCCCGTTTACTGAACAAAAGTTCGCAGATCTTGCAGATAGCCACTGGTCTTTAATTGTGCAAGCCACCAATCACTGGCACGCCGGTGCAGCAGAGCTCGTCGAGCCGTTTAAAGCACTCCCTCAATGGCTCTTTGATGATTTAATGGTGAGCTACTCCGTCCAGGGTGGTGGCGTTGGACCACATATCGACCAGTACGATGTCTTTATTGTTCAAGGAATGGGCAAACGCCATTGGCGTGTCGGCGCGAAAGATGTCGGTCAATATACCGAAACCAAGCGACATGAGGCGCTACGTCAGATTGAATCCTTCGATGCCATCATCGACGATGTGCTTGAACCTGGCGATATTCTCTATATACCACCGGGCTTCCCACATGATGGTTACGCACTTGAGCCATCACTAAGCTACTCTGTTGGCTTCCGCTCTCCTAAAGAGCAAGAGCTTATCAGCAACTTCGCCGACTATGTGTTAGCTCACGACTATGGCGATAAGCATATGGATAAGCCGACTCTCAGTGCGACCGAGCACTTTGGTCAAATCAGTACCGACGACAAAGAAACGCTGACAAGCATGTTGATGTCGGCACTGCAAGATGAGTCGACCATCAAAGACTTTTTGGGTTGTATGCTCAGCCAATCACGTCATCAACTCAATATCATTGAACCGGAAGACAAGTGGACCTCCGAGGATGTTGCTCAGCACCTCTCAGACGGTGGTGCCATCTATAAGGTAGCGGGCTTGCGTGCTCTGTTACATGAAGAAGAACCGACCATGGTGTATATCAACGGTGAAGTGTTCAAGTTGCCAGAAGCACAAACTTGGCTAGCAAAAGCGCTCACAGATAGAGAAGTTATCGTTGATATCGAGCCTAACTCTCACGTTGTACCGCTTCTGACTGAGCTCATTAACAAGGGCTACTGGTTCATTGACTAAAAACAAAAAATGGCGTCCGATTTGGACGCCATTTTTTCTTCTATTTTAGGCGGTTAGTCTTTAATACGAGCAAGAGTAAACAGCGCAAAAGCGAGAGCCACTGCCGCACTTACCGCAACAAACATGAACAAGCTCGCCATACCGGCAACCTCACCCACAACACCACCCAGCGATGTCCCCGCAGCGTAACCACCAGCGATAGCAAATAGCAAGAAGCCTTGGGTCGCGGCAGGAGGCAAAGTCGTGACCTTGGCAACAATTGCCGGCTTAACCATGTCGACCATCGACAAGCACTGCATAAAGAACAGGTGCATAACGAGTGGCAGGTAGAAATATTCTGTAGAGCCTGTGACTAAACTTGAAAGTACCGTGCCAACAACAATGTAGCCAACTAACCCCACAACCCACACTTTACCTGCCCCGAATTTTCCTAGTGCACGACCAGCAATATCCAATGTTAATAAGCTAATTACCGACGAAATGGACAACAACAATGCCGTTGCCGACTTATCAATATCAAACAAGCTTTCAAATAGGTTAGGACCTTGCGCGACTTGGTTAGAGCTTGCCAGCATTGCAATAAACACCGCCAACAGGAAAGTAACAAATGTTAGGTTCCAGCGGCCTTTCTCTTCGCTTTCACCTTGTTGCGGTGCATCGGATACAATACGCTGAGCTGCAACCTTGCCATCAACCGACACAATAATCATCGCAACAATCGAAAGCACACCAACAATACCGAAGCTAAGCGTCGCACTAATGCCTTCTGCTACCGCCAAAATAGCGCCCATGACAATCGCGCCAACAAAGATACTTTGGTTCATGCGAGTTAAGCGCAATGCCTCTTGAGCTTTATCAAAGCCTGCTGCCACGATAAAGGTCGGGTTGACGGTCATGAGAGTGATAGAGCCAAGACCCACCAAGAATGTCGCAAGGTACATCGCCCACGTTGCAGGAACAAAAGCAAACAACGCCATGGCAAAGGCATAGAACGCAAGTGATGCTTTCTGTGCCGCGCTATGCAGATTCAAGCGATCGACGGTTGAGCCTATTAGTGGCGCAATAAATCCGCTCAGTCCAACAAACGAGAGCGCCGCTCCCGTATGTACCATAGAGCCAGTGACTTCAAGAATATAACTCGGGATTAAAAGCGGTAAAGCAATAAGCTGGATAGCACCAAACATAAACGCTGCAGCATACCAAAATGAAAGTCCGTGTTTTTGCATAAGTTAATAACCTAATTATCTGATTTCTATCGTCAGACTATTCTTATTCACGGCCAATAAGCAGTATCAAACCAGAACGATAGGTTACATACTTTGCAAGTTTCATGAAACGCATTAACTCGGATTAGCCAAATTAATCCAAACCATTAACAGAGCTATATCTATTTTGCGTGAGATTTCACAGTTACATGTTTTGTAATATTTAGTTTCTACAAAATAATCCTTCTGTTGATACTGATCAGTATTTTCGTGCTTCAACATCCTCAGACTATGCACTCTGTTCCCCCCTCTATAGGTTGCTCCATGTCTGACTTAACTAAAGAACGTAAGGTAACAATCGGAAGCTATATTGCCCTAGCTTTTGCGATTGTTTTTTTCTCCGGCTTACTCCAATCCAATGAATGGTATGGGGTTTTTGATTTCACTACTCTTAACGGAGCATTTGGCCAAGTCGCTCACAACGTTACCGAAACGGAAAATGGTGTCCAAGCTGCAACGACTTCTTTTCGCGGTGTAGGTGGTAGCGGTGCACGTGATGGCTTTATTTTCGCGTTGACCCTGATCCCAACGGTGATGTTTGCGCTGGGCATGATCAATGTACTTGAGCACTATGGTGCGCTAGATGCTGCTCGCAAACTGCTCTCTCCACTGCTTCGTCCGCTCATGGGTATTCCTGGCAACTCTGGTCTAGCATTGATTGCCTCGTTGCAAAGTACCGATGCGGGTGCGGCAATGACCCGTCAGCTAAAAGACGAAGGCCACCTTACCAAGCGCGAAACCGACGTGTTCACCATGTTCCAGTTCACTGCAGGTGCGGCGATTGTTAACTTCTTCTCTTCTGGTGCTGTGCTTTTCACGTTAACGCTTATGGACGGTTCGCTTGCTGTGACGTCTTCAATTGGTTTAGCAGTGGCGGTTATGTTCCTATTTAAGTTTATTGGTGCAAACCTGTTCCGTATTTACCTGAACATTACAGAAGGTAAAGAAGACAAAACTCCAAAACAAGATCAAGCTAACGCACAACAGGAGACCGCATAATGAGCGAAGTAAAAGCGAAAAAACCAATGGTCACTGACATTTTTGTTGAAGGTGCAAAGAAAGGTTGGGTGATCGCCACCACATCTACCGTCCCGAATGTCCTAATGGCATTTGTTATCATCAAGGCGCTACAAATTACGGGTGCTCTAGATGCTATGGGCGCTATTTTTGCTCCAGTCATGGCCATTTTCGGCTTACCTGGCGAAGCGGCGGCTGTCCTTATTGGTGCTTGGATGTCGATGGGCGGCGCGGTTGGTGTGGTTATCACACTGTTCGACCAAGGTATCTTAAACGGTACTCACATCGCTATCTTGGCGCCTGCCATCTATCTGATGGGCTCCCAAATTCAGTACATGGGTCGTATCATGGGCCCAATTGGTACGGAAGGTCGCTACATTCCGGTAATGATCGCCATCTCTGTACTCAACGCTTTTGGCGCTATGTTCCTTATGAATATCTTGGTCTAACGACACGCCTAATCTGAACTCATAAAAATGCCCATCAATTTGATGGGCATTTTTTATAGTAAGGGTTTCTTTTGTAATAAGGGCTACACCTTAAAATTGGCAACCTGTTGGTGCAGTTCACCGACGTTTGAAGTCACTTGCTCAGTCACCTCATTTGCCGAGCGCGTTTGCCCAGCGACCGCGCTGAGTGAATCATTAATGTCATTCACTAGACCTGAGATGGTTTGTGTCGCATTCGCCTGTTGTTCTGCGGTTGCCGCCAAGCTCGCCATTTGTGTATTCACAAGCTCTACTTGTTCTGCCGACAACTGAATTCGACTCAGCGCTTCATCGGTTTGTTCCATGACATCGGAAGCAATAGAAGTTCCCTCATTGATCTGCTCTTCTACTTTATTGGTTGAACTGCGTATAGCTTGCACAATGGCGTTGATCTCTGTGGTAGATTCCGTAGTTCGGCTGGCAAGCATTCTCACCTCATCAGCAACCACGGCAAAACCTCGGCCTTGCTCTCCCGCTCGCGCCGCTTCTATCGCCGCATTGAGCGCTAATAGATTGGTTTGCTCAGCCAAGCCTTCTATTACCTCGGTCACTTTACCAATGGCCTGACTCTCGTTGCTAAGCTTCGCGACGAGCTGCTGTGCCGTTTGAATCGCACTAACCAAATCCGTCATATTGCCGTGGTTTTCGGTCAGCATAGTTTCACCCGAGGCTAACTCTTGCTTAGCGTCCACCAGAGCAGAAGAAGAAATCTGAACCTGGCTTGCGGTTTGCTCCGAGCCCACCGCAACTTCAGACAACGAATGACCGATGTTATCTAGGTTTGAAGACTGCAACTCAACTTGCTGCAAACTTTGGCGACTATGCTTAGTAAGGTCATCCATTTTTTCCTCAACAGCGCCCACACTCTGCGACACTTGCCCTACTAACTTAGACAGTGATTGGTTCATGCTATTAATCGAGGTCATAAGGTCCGCCAATTCATCGCGGCCAGTTACCGTCAGTGGCGCACTCGACACATCACCTGCAGCAATCAATTGCGCACGCTTGGCGATAAGCGACACGCGACCACCAATTTGGCGCCCTAAAAAATGGGAAACGACAAAGGCAACACTAAGAACAACAACGCAGCTTAGCGCTAATATTGCCAGCAATGAATTCACGCTTGAGCCGATACTATTTTCTGTCTCGCCTGCTTTTTGCTGAGAAAGAAGAACCACATTATCTAGATCACTTTGAACGTCCTGAATTGCGGGTAGTAATTCAGATTCCATCAAGAAATTAGACTGGTTCCAGCTCGGAGATTGGCGCAGTTCAATCACTTGTTCTGCCAGCGGTAAATACAGACCTTTCATCTCATTAAACAGTGACCATAGGCTTTCATCACTGCTGCTAAGTAAATCTGTCTTGTAGCCGATTTGCTCAACAACTTTTGCGTGAGACTTTAAAAAGTCGTTGTACTTGTCGAGGTAGTCTTGATTACCATATTGGAGATGATCTCGTTGAGCAGAGAGTGCGTTGGCGAGAGAGTTGTAGGCGTCGGCATAGAGTTTAAATAAGCGCTTTCGCTCACCACCGGCGGCGCGACCCGCTTCATCGTTTATCAGCCCTTGGATTTGATCGAGTGCAACCTCCGCAATGGGTGCGGCTTCATTAATAAAGAGAGAATGCGCAGGAAGATTGTCGTGAGTTTGCGCTATCTCTAATATTTTACGCGCGGTGACTTTAATCGATGTCCACTGCTCACTCACGGCCAGATAGGTTTGTTCCGGCAACAATCCCTCAAGACTAATCAGCTGAATATCAACCTGATCAATATGTTGCAGTACCTTGGCCTTTGAGGCTTCGACCTGCTCTTCTGAGCCCACCAGCAACATGTGGCCTCTTAGCTCAGAAACGGTAGTTTGCAGTGACTGGCCAAGCTGACGACTGGCGTCGACCGTTGGAAGATCAAAGCGCAACAGTGAATGCGTTTGTGTTTGCAGCCCATCAACACTTCGATACACAAACAGAGATGAGACGATAAAAAGTACAGCAAGCGCCAGATAACTCATCCGAAGCTTACTCGATATCGAGAGTTTCATCCTTAAACCTCTTTAAAATACGACTGATTTCACACTATATCGGTAAAATAGAAGAATTCTAAACGTTTTGTTGATGTTTTTGTTACCAATTTTTTGCGAAACTAGGATTTGAACATTAAGATTGAGATCTAAATCGAACTCGTTGGGTACGACTATGGCTAAAGATTTATTCGCAAATCTTGATTTAAATCTATTAAGAACTTTCATCATTTTGAATCAAGAACGCAACATGCGAAAAGCCGCTGAGCGCCTGTTTGTCTCACAGCCCGCGGTAAGTAAAGCTCTACAACGTCTGCGTGACCACTTTGATGATGAGCTGTTTGTCAAAACCCATCATGGGCTGCGCGCCACCGAAAAAGCACACCAACTGGCAGACGCTTTAAGTCCTGTCATGGATGACTTGGCCAACGCGGTCAATCATTCCGCAGAATTTGACCCAGCGGAACTTGATGTCACCTTAAAACTTGCCATCTCTCCTTTTTTCCTAGCTGGGATCGCCAACCAACTTTTCAATGCCATCAGGGCAGAAGCGCCCAATGTACAGGTTCAGCTCCTTAACTGGAGTAAGTCGACGATTCAAGACATCGTCAACGATGATATCCATTTAGGCTTAAACTACACCATCAATCATGCACCTAAAGAGATCCTACAAAAGCAAGTAGCGGAAGACCAATTTAAGGGCTACGTCCGTGCAGACCATCCTTGTAGCAAAGACTATTTAGAGATCGATGATAGTGTTGAATTTGAAATTGCCACGCTTATTGCCGCGGACTGGAACTCGAATCAATCCATATCCGAAAAAATGATTCGTATGCGAGGCCACGATCCCAAAATCGTATTTCGATCCGAACTCCCCTCAGCAATCGTCGACGTAGTGAAGCATTCGGATATGATGTTCCCAAGTTCGAGTTTTTTAAATCTCGACACACATCCAGGATTACGTTCACTCGATATTTACTTCGGTAGCGCCACCGTAGATACAGATATCAATGCCTTCTACCACTACAAAAACCGAAACAGCGCCACCACCTTGTGGCTACATAAACTTATAAAGAAGATTTTAACTGCTGATAACTCTGGGTTATCAGCACAATAACCCATATTTATTAATAGCTTAAGTTCATTATCATGATAAAGGCTGTTCATTAGTTCAGCCTCATCAAACACTTTATAGTTCTCTCATCGGCTCGGAACGCCAACTCAGAAAGCAAGATGCCTCCTTTAGTTCCAATACAATTTTGAGAGATACCCATGAAACTTAAATTAATCAGTGCAGTAATCGCCGCTTCTTTCCTAGCAGGTTGTTCATCTAATGGTTCTTCTAACGACAGCGGCGAACAGGCTCCGCAAGATGGAATCGCTAACGTAACCGTTCACGAAGGTGATGTGTTCAACGCTGCGCTGGTTGAAGGCGACGAAGGCAACCACAATGTGCTTGCTGTAGCGGGCTCCGAAGGTAATGGCTACATTGTTCACAATGGGACAACTTATCTCGTAGAAGCGGGTGATGTGACTACCCTTGACGGCCAAGAAGTAGGTAGCATCCAAGCGCAAGACGGCGGCTTCATTTTCCACGGTATTAATGGCGGTGAAATCAAGATAACTAATGTCGATGGTCGCCTGGTCGTTTCGGACTACCAACCACCTCGCCCTGGTAACGATTTACCAATTACCGACCCAGATTTCGGTGTAAGTCCAAGTGATGTTTGGTTTATCGATAGCGAAACCGGTGAGCTTAAGTTTAACGGTGAGACCGTTGGCCAAATCTCTCCAACAGATGACGTAGTAGATGGTACAGGTACTTATAACGTTCGAATTGGCAATGACTACGAAGTAAAGCAAATCCAAGTTATTAACTATGGTGGCTATGTTGAGATCAAAGTACCAGGCAAAGGTCGCCTAGCGGTCACTATCGATAACGGTGTGATTAGCCGCATTGGATGGGATGCCCCAGAAATGGATCAACCTATCGAGATTGACCCTGGCTTTGGTAATGATCGAGTGATTAAAGACATTGAGCGCCAAGAAACAGCAACGGGTGTTGAAATCAAACTGGTCGGGTTCAACGGCGGTGAAGTTTACGTGTACACCGACCAAAACGGCAAAGTGGAAGATGTCAAAATGAACTCTGAAGCTAGTGCGTTCATTAAAGCTCATTTACCTAAAACAGAGATCAACCGCGATGAAGTAAGACAAAAACTGCAATCGCTATCTCAAGAACAACGTCAACAAATCAAGCAAGCAGTAAAAGACCGCGTTGGTCGCTCTTAATAGACAACATCAGTAAATAAAACCAAAGGAGCCGGATTTATTCGGCTCCTTTTATTTTGAGCGAGAAAACCATGAAAAGATACATTGCTACCGCGATGGCGTTATTACCTTTTTCTACGTTGGCTAGTCATCATGAATTGTCCTATTACGAACCAACCATGAGCTTTCAAACATCGAAGGTGGGAGACACTTGGATTGGGACACTTTCTGGTACTGTTCAAGCAACGGAACAAGTCAACCTTGGCTTTGAGGTTGACTCGACAGGTTATCTCGAGCTAGGTGCAGGGTATGGGATGTTACTTGGTGACACCTATACCGAAGCATTTGCAACCTACGGCAGAGCAGACTTAGTCGACATTTATAATCTTGGCGCGTTTGCTGGTCGTATGCTTAGCCACAATGTTTTAGTCTTCGCTTCTACATCCTATGAGTGGCGAAAAAATGTGTTTCAGAGCGATGACTTCCCTATTCTGAGTCCAAATTTCAACACGCACCGTGAATGGAAAGCCAGCCTAGGCGCAAGCTACACTCCGGTGACTTGGCTAACCTACAGCTACGCTCTCAACCACGACCGAATTATGTCCGAAACCCATCTGGAGCCTAGTATCTTTCATGCCGACTTTACCCTGACCTTTAAACCGAAATATGTAGAGCCTTATGTAAAGTACCGATACGGCCAGCACCGCGTCCGTCCGGGAGAGCCAAGAACGACAGAAGGTACGTTTGAGTTTGGGTTTAACCTGAATTTTCGATAATAAAATGATATTACGGCCAAATGCAGTCAGCATTTGACCTATTGGCGATTATATTTTGAGTTGTTGTAAGCAACAACCGACTTACCTTCGTGTTCTCGACTTGTGTTTTTTAATTGAGGCTAGGGTTAACAAAGCGAATAACGACAACATCGATGCAGAGCCGCCGTTGTTTCCAACAGTAGCTGACGCGGTTGGTAACTCCGGAATCTCAATATTTGGGTCGATGCGTGGCGTAGTTTCATCACAGCGTTCAGAGTCGCTAGAATCTGACAACTGACAATGTGCTATATAATCCACTTCCATAGTGGCACGTTGCAAATTTGGTTCGATTTGCCCCCCTAACATGCCCCCCATAGCGACGTTAAGTAGGACAAACATGGGCTCTTTGTAGCGTGGGCATTGGCTCACGTCGTGGCGAATAATTTCTTGATCATCCATGAAAAAAGCAATTGAGTTGCGATCCCATTCAATAGCGTACCGATGCCAATCCAAGACATCTTGGGTACCATTGGTGTATGGATGACGATATTCAGCACCGCACCCTGCAGTATTGAAAAAGTTTGTGATATAACTTTGGGGCTGATTGGAAAACCACTCCCAAACATCAATTTCGCTCGCACCGGAGTTTGGCCAGCCAACATTGTCGTTGTCACCTTTTATTGGCTGCTCCGCGATTCTATTTTCTAACATCCAAAAAGCTGGCCATGTGCCGCCTTCCAAATCGTGAAAACGAATACGAGCTTCAATCCGGCCGTACAAGAACTCTTGTTTGTCTTTGCTATTAAGGCGGCCCGATGTCCAGGTTTTGGTTTGCCCACCCAACGTCATACATTGGTTGGTTTGCTTTCTAGCGATAATTTTCAAAGTACCGCCGGATACGTCATAGTTACGTAACTCGCTAACATCATCGTCGGTGTAACACTGCACTTCGTTGTTATAGTTTGCTTGTGTTTGTGCCGTCCAATTGTCCCAATTGACGCCTTCCCCTTCAAAGGTATCAATCCAATGAACCTCCCACCCGGCGTGCGCTTTAGGGGCGATAACACCGGCAACTAAAACGCCAAACATCAAACCAAGGCTGTAGAGCCTTTTGTTAACCATTTCTTTTCTCCTGCATTTCAGACAGCACAAAAACCACTTGCAACATGATGGTCGAAGCAGAATTGTGTAGGGATTATTGAAAGTGGTGATGGCATCACTGCCATCACCTATCGGTAGTTCAGTTCTACTGATAATTGAAGTAAAACTTATGAGATTGCTCGTGATGAGCGGCACTCATACTAGGCAATTATTCAAACCAAGAGATATTGCGAACCTGAATATCTGCATCAGTCAGACCTACTTTAGTGGTACCGTGCACAATAAACGGCTGGGTGACTTGGTTTAAGTTTGGTTCACTAGAAAACTCACTGATATCAATTTCAAACGATTGCCACTCAGTCGTGAGCTGACGTTCACCCTCGTTGAATCGAATTGTGTGGTTGGTTGACCATTGTTCACCTTTATCCGATTGGAAGCCAACACCAAATCCAAAATCAGCAAGTGCTTTACCGCCATCCGTGGAGCCACGGATTTCAAACTTAAGCGTCTTCACTGAAGTGAAGTCACGGCGACTGTCGTCACCAATGTGCGCTCCCCAACCCCAATCTTGCGCAGTACTAGGTGAAGTTGCCACCGTTAGCACACCTTCCTCGTCAACGCCTGCCCAAGCTGTATCTTCCCAAGCATACGCTCCTGCGCCGCTAAATAGGCCAGCACCAAGGACTTTGAACTCACCCTCCACTGGAGGCTGTTCAACTGGAGCAAATGGAGGGGGTAAAACATCATCCAGAAGTGATGCATATATCCCGCCGTAACTGGCAGTAAAGCCATTACAGTCACGTGTCAGCCCAAGTGCATTGAGTGTATCGACTTTGTCCCAAGCAACGTACTTAACGTTACAGTCGATATCAATAAGGCCGAAATTTTTCTCTGAATGCTCGGGGCTATCACCACCTTTCCATGGCTCGTCAAACGCTTGGAAGAAGAACAGCGATACGCCTTCGTTGTTAGCAAAATCACGCATATCGTCATGGAACATCTTCTGCTTGTACTCATCAGCGGCTTGTGTGCCACCCTCGCCGTAGCCGTCGTTTGAGTTAGTAGACCAACCTGTCTCACCAATATGAATTGGCTTACTAGGATCAACGCTATTGATAAATTGCTGTGCTGCCGCGTACTGCTCTAGGGAATGCTTGTATGCTTTCTGCATTGAAATAGCAATTTGCTGCTCTTTGGTTAACGCTTGATCCGCTTCAGAGACCTTCCAATCTTCTTTAAACTCTGGGTGATAGAAGGTGTCATGGTGGGCATAAGTGTGCAGCGAAACGTAGTCTACCGCTTGAATTAGCGCTTTTAGATCGGTTTGGTCACCGTAGTTGCCATTAGGATCGATGCCAGCCCAAACCGCCCAGTTGTCCGATGTCGTAACCCAAAGATCTTCGGTGTCACTGCTTTCCAGCTTCCAGCTTTGTAGGTCGTTAACATGATTGAGAATAATAGAAGGGTGAACCTTATAAGACGATGCCCAATCGACCATGGCTTCATTACCTACCGCAATCACTTTGACGATATCAGGATACGCCAAGGCTAACTCTTTCGCTTTAGCAAGCTCTAGCGCGTTATTTGGAGAGTCGGTTGCCGAATCGATTGCCCCACCAGTCCAAGCGCCATTCGCATCTATCCAAACACCGAGCATAACGTACATTTCAAATGTATCGCCATCACCTGTGGCCTCATCCTTGAGCTGACGGATCGCCGCTAGCAAGTTCTCAGTGTTACTTTGACCGTCAGTACCAATAAATCCTTGCGTGTTGTAGGTGCGAACCACTTTAATGCCCATAGCATTAAGGATTTTCATGTCTTCTACATGATCAGCGACAGAAGGAACAAGGTCACCGGAGGCACGGGTATCGCTACGCCATGCGCCATAAGAGATTGCTTGATACTGAGGGTTACCCAAAAGTGGCTGACCCGTATCAGATACAGGGTAGCTCTCTGGCATCGGTTGCTCTACTAGGCCATCCCCTTCAAGGCGAACATTGTCCCAATAAAACACTTTGTCGCTGCCCACGTTTCCAAAGTCGAAAAACAGACTCTTCATGTTGTAGGTGGTCGCCTCGCTCAACTCACCTTGATTCAAATCGGTAAAGTCAAAAGTAAGCTGTTCCCATTCATTAGCCTTAGTCGTTGTCACTAACACTTCAGCAAATTGAGTACCATCGTTAGAATTTTCAACTTTAAGTAATACTGGTACATCGACTTCTGGAGAATAAACCCATGCAGTGACGACACTTCTTTCAGCGCTTAGCTCGAGGCTAGTATTGTCTGCAATTGTACTACCAGCCCAAGTTTCAGCCCCAGCCACTTTCGTCGTTTTAAGTACTGAGCCTGTTACAAACAAGGACGTTGGATCTGGGTTGATAGCGTTCGTTTCTGTGAACGCATTACCAAAGTCTATTGGAGCTTGGGATTTCACATCCATTTGATAGTCGGGCGTTACAGAAACAGTAACTTCACTACCGCCACCGTTGTCTCCACCCTGGTTACCACCATCCGTTGTTGTATCTGTAGAGTCTGAACCACAAGCCGCGAGCATCGCTGCAGCAGTGGCGAGAACAAGAGGTTTCAAACTGCTTTTGATCATTATAACTTCCTTGCATATTGGAATTTCTTTTTGTTGAAGGCGCGTGGCACCATCATTGAACAGCTTAAAAAAGTGGCAACATCTTAGGTAAGCGCTTTCTTTTTGAAACTAAGAAAACACCGATAGAGCCTCTTTTCGTTTCACCAACTTTGGCGAACTCACTATTGGCGAAAAGCTTGTATAACTAGTATTAATCAACATTTCCTGAGTGTATAGCGGTTAGAAAAAGTTGTTTTCGTAAACAAGAAAACCATCACCAACAAGAAAGCGCTTACTTTAATGAGAGATCAATCGACCATTTATTGTTCAATCTATTTAGAGGCTAGTTACCCAAACCCACGCTCTCTTGTCTCGTCCTAAAATACATTGACTTCTAGAACTAAAAAGGGAGCATACAAATATGCTCCCTTTATATCAGCTCAAAAACTGCTTCTATCAACTATCTTTCGAATCGAATATTGTCCAGCTTAAACGTCATTGCACCTTGAGGTTCAAATACTAAAAGATTATTCACCGCTTTAGGATCCGCTTGTGAACCAGGAGCAAAGCTATTATCACTGTCCAATATATCAGCGATAGCTATCTTCACCTGTCCCCACTCGCCTTGCGCTGGCGTTGGCACGACATAGTCACTCGTGTTTGGCCAGCCACTGTCCATCTTGATCAATAACTCAGTATCCGAGCCCTGTTCTACTTTGATATCAAAAATTAAGGTGCCGTTTTTCTTCCAATCTGTCATGTCAGTCACCGGAGAGCGGAAGTAGAGGTTACCCGCACCGTTTTGCTTGGTGATTTCAAGTACCGAGCCACGTCCGGCTTCTTCAACAACCGCATGTTCCACCAAGTTAACCGGGTCGTAACTTGCAAACGCCAGTGCTGCATTTAACGTGTCCGTGAAAACATCTAGGGTTGGACCGTCAGCGTAGCTATCGTCCATCGCCAAAATAGCCGGCGCTTCGTGACCTTCTACATGCTTCGCAAGGTCAGAGCGACTAGAACAGCCCTTGCCTTTCCAGCGGTCAACGCCACATCGGTATACTTTGACAAAGTCCACCAGCATGGTTTTTGGATAATCACTATCATCTACGCCCTGTTGGTTAGCATTCGCAGACCAGGAACCGCCAATTGCAAGGTTTAACAGTAGATGAAACTTCTCATCAAACGGGGCTGCACCTTTTGCATTGACCAATAAACCTTTTTCCTTTTCATACTGGCTATACCAGCCATCTTGGGTCTGCGTGGCATAGTGTAAGTTGTCTACGTACCAGCGGATTTCGCCTTCTTCCCACTCAATTGCGTAAGTATGGAATCCGTCAGCTGGGTTCACGCCCTCTGGCAACGTTGCACCTTGACCACTGTACACATTGTCTGGCCACTTCTTACCATAGTGCAAACTGCCATAAATACGGTTTTCCCCATCGCCAGGTTTTGCATTCGGCGCATCAGATTGAGTCTTGAGGTTCACGGCCTCCATGATGTCAATTTCACCAGATGCCGCCCAGGTGCCGTATTTGTTTTCTGTAGGTAGCATCCAGATTGCCGGCCATGTACCTTGACCGGTAGGCAGTTTGGCGCGGATTTCAAAACGACCGTATTTTTGGTCGCGCTTATCTTTAGTGCGAAGCCGCGCCGAGGTGTAAGGCAACGTTTTTTCCGGGCCCGCTTTTCCTTCTGGATTATCAGGACCCGTGTAGCGCTCTTTGTGCGCTACGATGTGCAGCAAACCATCTTGCACAAAAGCATTCTTACTTCGGTTGGTGTAGCACTGCTGCTCATTATTACCCCCTCCCCAGCAGTTTTGCTCCAAGCTCCAGTTTCGTTTGCTGATGCTGTCACCTTCAAACTGATCCTCCCACACCAACTGCCAATCACCACTCACCTCGACCGGTGCATTAGTCAGCATAACGGGAGCTTTAGTCTGAACCAAAGTGGTGTCTGCATCTTGTCCTTTATCTGTGCTTGCACAACCAGACAGTAACGCAACTGATATCACTGACCCCAATAGCGTTGGGCTTAAATTTGCTGTTCGCTTTTCCATTCGCATCACTACTCCTTGAATACGAGTATACCTAAACCGATTAAAACTGATTACTCAACACACTCACCAAACTACACGCTCACACTGAAAGCGCTTACTTGTGCGGATAAAAAACCAAGCGTTATTATTGACGGCAATATCGATGAGTTTGTGTAATTTTGCTGCCTATTTAGCTCTTGCAGCCCGTATTAACTAGTTCACTACAATTCAGACATCTTGTATACAGTGTTAAAAATCCCGTTTGCGAAAACTCGTTGGTCGTCACCAAAAAGAAAGCGCTTACTTTTTTAAATATAAACCTCGCCTAATTATTGAACTAGCCGCGCTGGCGCGGCTAAAATGCAGAAAGAGAGACTAGGGTCTTGGTGTACTCTTGTTCTGGCCTAGCAAAAAGCTGCTGCGTATTGCCTTGCTCAACAATCTGACCATCTTTCATTACTATCGTGTAATGACATAGCGATTTAACCACATTCAGGTCATGACTAATAAACAGATAGGTAAGTCCGTGCTTTACCTGAAGAGCTTTGAGCAAATCCAGCACCTGAGCCTGAACCGTACGATCCAGTGAAGAGGTAGGTTCATCGAGCAGAATAAACTCAGGCTTTAAAATCAGCGCCCTCGCGATTGCAATACGTTGACGCTGACCACCTGAAAACTCATTCGGATAACGATGACGTGTTTCTGGATCCAAATCTACTTCACGCATCACATCGCAAATCATTGAATCCAAAGTCTGCTCATCATGCTCGAAGTGTACACGGAGTCCCTCACCGATGACTTGTGCTACTGACATTCGTGGGTTAAGTGCAGAAAACGGGTCTTGAAACACCACTTGCATTCGACTTCGATATGGCAGCATTCCTTTCCTGTCTAAGGTTTGAATGTCTTGCCCATCAAACTCAATCAGCCCTTCACTTTGAACCAACTTGAGTATTGCCATTCCAGTCGTTGATTTACCCGAACCACTCTCTCCCACCAGGCCAATTGAATGCCCCTGCCTTAACTCAAAGTTCATGTTGGTCACTGCCTTCACGTGATCAAGAACCCGCTTAAACAGTCCCCCCTTAATTGGGAACCATACCTTGAGATCCTCTACTGAGAGTAATGGTTTTGCGCTTGTGCTAACTTCAACTGGTAAACCACGTGGATCTGAATTGATAAGCTTTTGAGTGTAAGGATGAGAAGGCTCATTGAACACCTGCTGACACTCACCGACTTCTACTAATCTGCCTTGCTTCATCACCGCTACGCGATCAGCGATACGCCTTACAATACTCAAATCGTGGGTGATGAATAGCATCGCCATGCCCATCTCTTCTTGAAGCTCTTTAAGCAAGTCCAGAATTTGTGCCTGAACCGAGACATCAAGCGCCGTGGTTGGCTCATCAGCTATGAGAAGCTCTGGCTCATTGATAAGTGCCATGGCGATCATCACACGCTGACGTTCACCACCGGACAACTCATGCGGATAAGCGGTAATTTTTTGCTCTGGGTTGCGAATACCCACTTTCTTAAGCCAGGTAATCGCGTGTTGCTCCGCTTTATTGGTGCGCATACCTCGGTGAATCGATAAGGTTTCTACCAACTGCCTACCCACTTTATGAAGCGGATTGAGCGATACCATCGGCTCTTGGAAAATCATACCAATGCGACCACCACGAATACCTCGAAGCTGTCGTTCAGAGCAGTTCAACATATCGATGTCATCGAACTTAATATGACCATTCAAGTAATGGCTCGAGCCCTTTGGCAACAGTTTCAGTATGGAATTAGCGGTGACTGACTTACCAGAACCACTTTCACCTACTAATGCCAACGTCTCGCCTTTTCGGATATCCAGTGAGACGTCGAAAGTCACTTGTTCAACGTTTTTACCTCGACCAAACCCAACTGACAAACTGTCGATTGAGAGCACATATTTTGGATCATCTTGCGTCATAGCGCTCTCCTTAGCCTTGTTGATGTGGGTCAAATGCATCGCGCACCGCTTCGCCAGCAAAAACCAGTAAAGTCAGCATCATCGATAACACAGCAAATGCGGATAAACCAAGCCAAGGCGCCTGCAAATTCGCCTTGCCTTGTGCTAAAAGCTCACCTAGTGACGGAGAGCCTGCAGGTAAACCAAACCCTAAAAAGTCGAGCGAGGTCAGTGTGGTCACCGAACCAGACAGAATGAACGGCATCATGGTTAATGAAGCCACCATTGCATTAGGCAGCATATGGCGCAGCATAATACGTTTATCATCGACCCCCATTGCATGAGCCGCCTTAACATAGTCGAAATTTCGACAGCGTAAAAACTCTGCACGTACCACGCCAACCAAGCTCATCCAGCTAAAGAGCACCATGATCCCAAGTAGCCACCAAAAGTTAGGCTCCACAAAGCTAGATAAGATGATGAGTAGGAACAGCGTTGGCATACCCGACCAAACTTCGATAAATCGCTGCCCAAATAGGTCAACCCAACCACCGTAGTAGCCTTGAGTGGCACCAACGCCAACGCCAATCACACTGGAAACCATGGTTAAAATAAAACCAAACAATACCGAAATACGGAAACCGTAAATCACTCGCGCCAATACATCGCGCCCTTTGTCGTCGGTACCCAACCAGTTCACGTTGTCGGGTGCGGATGGCACTGAGGCAACGATGTCGTAGTTGATGGTGTCATAGCTAAAACGGATAAGTGGCCAAATCAGGTAGCCCTTCTCCTCAATAAGCTCAATCACATACGGGTCGGTATAATCAGCTTCGGTTTCAAATTCACCACCAAATTCGGTTTCGGCGTATTGTTCAAAAATTGGGTAATACCACTGATTGTCATACTCCACCATGAGCGGTTTATCATTGGCAATAAACTCAGCAAATAGACTGAGGACAAACAGCAACATGAAAATCCATGTAGACCAGTAGCCACGTTTATTGGCTTTAAATCGCTGCCAACGCGCTTTTGTAAGAGGGTTCATTGCCATTTATCGCGCCTCGAAATCGATACGAGGATCGACCCACGTATAAGTTAAGTCAGAAATAATGCTCAAAATCAGACCCAATAACGTCATAATGTACAAGGAGCTAAATACCACTGGATAATCACGTTGAATAGTGGACTCAAAACCAAGTAAACCAATGCCCTCTAATGAGAACATCACCTCAATCAACATTGAGCCGGTAAAAAAGATACTGATGAATGCCCCTGGGAAGCCAGCAATAATAATCAGCATGGCATTACGGAACACGTGTTTATAGAGGATGCTGCTTTCATCTAGCCCTTTCGCACGTGCCGTCACCACATATTGCTTGTTGATTTCATCTAGGAATGAGTTCTTAGTCAGCATACTAAGCGTGGCAAAACCACCAATGACCATAGCAAGGATTGGTAGCGTTAAATGCCAGAAATAATCGACGATTTGCTGATACCAGGTTAACTGTTCAAAGTTGCTTGATACTAGCCCACGCAGCGGGAACCAACTGAAATAGTTACCGCTCGCAAAAAAGATAATAAGAATGATGGCAAATAAAAAGCCGGGGATGGCGTAACCGACAATCACCACAGCACTCGACCATATATCAAACCGAGAGCCATGATGAATCGCCTTCAAGATCCCAAGAGGTATGGAGATCATGTAGATAATAAGCGTACTCCACAGGCCAAGTGATATCGATACGGGTAGCCGCTCTTTGATCAAATCAATCACATTACCGCCACGAAACAAACTATCGCCAAAGTTAAACATGGCGTAATTTTTCAGCATATCAAAGTAGCGTTCGTGAAGCGGTTTATCGAAACCAAACTGAACCTTAATCGCTTCTACGACTTCAGGATCAAGGCCACGTGAACCCTTGTAGCCTGTGGCGACATCCCCCTGCCCCGCATCAAGCTCAACCTCTGTACCACCACCGCTAAATCGTTCCATGATGCCGGAATCCAAGCCTTGCATCTGGGCTAAGGCTTGTTCGACAGGCCCGCCGGGGGCGATCTGAATGATGAAGAAGTTAATGGTTATAATCGCCCACAGTGTTGGTATCACCAACAACAAGCGTCGGAAAATATAGGCCGCCATGCAATCCTCTTATCGACGTTTTTCAGGAAGCTTTTGTGCCTTCTGCTCTGAAATCCACCAAGTGTCCACACCTAAATCATAAGTAGGCAGAACATCCGGACGCTCAAACTTGTCCCAAGTCGCGACACGGTACTTTTTGATGTGCCACTGAGGAATAATGTAATAATTCCACTGCAGCACTCGATCTAATGACCGTCCGAGAACCTTTAATCTTTCCGGATCGTCTTGGCTGTCTGCAATCAGATCGGTTAGTGCGTCGATAACAGGATCCTTTACGCCAGCTTGGTTATAGGTGGAGTCGATAAAATTCGAGTTCCAAACAATTTTTAGGTTTGAACTTGGGTAACGGTGTGCTGAGTAGCTAGAAGACACCATGTCATAATCACGGTCTCGCCAGCGTTTAAGGTATTGAGTGGTGTCTACCGTACGGATGCGCATATCGATACCCATAGCACGCATGTTCTTTTGAACAGGTATCGCAATACGCTCTGTGGTCGGGTTATAGATAAGAAGCTCAAAACTCAGTGGCTCACCCGTTTCAACATTGGTCATCACCTTATTTTTAAGTTCCCAACCTGCTTCTTTGAGTAGGGCAAACGCTTTGCGCATTTGCGGGCGAATACGGCCAGATCCATCCGTCACAGGAGGATTGTATTCGTCACTAAACACACGCGCTGGAATTTTATCTTTAAACTTATTCAGTACTTCTAGTTCTTCTGACGAAGGTAGCCCTTTTGCCTCGTAGTCCGTGTTTTGGAAATAGCTACGCGTTCGCGTGTATTGGTTATAGAACATGTTGCGATTCATCCACTCAAAGTCCATGGCATAGCTCAATGCCTCACGAACTTTCGGATCGCTGAATACTGGTCGCTCTGTGTTAAATACAAACCCTTGAGTGGTCATAGGCTTGTGGTGTTCAATCTCTTCTTTCTTGATATAGCCACGGTCAAAATTACTGCCCGTGTAAGAGCTAGCCCAAAACTTAGCGCTCGACTCTTGCCTAAAATCAAACTCACCCGCTTTGAACGCTTCTAGCATCACGGTATCATCACGGTAGTAGTCGTATTGAATGGTTTTAAAGTTGTTTCGGCCAACATTCACCGGGAGATCTTTCGCCCAGTAATTGTCGTCAAGTTGGTAAGTGAGCGTCTGACCCATTTTGAAATCAACGATTTGGTACGCGCTGCTGCCTACTGGTGGCTCATTGAGAGGCTCTGAAAAGTTTCGATCTTTCCAGTAGTGTTCAGGAAGAACTCGGGTTCCCTGCGCTAAACCGAACAATTTCTCTTTGTTGGGCACCGACATATCAATTCTTACTGTCAGCTTATCAATGGCTTTAACGCTTTTGACGTCCTTATAGTACGCCTTGTACTGAGGCACACCTTCAGCCATGAACTTGTTGAAAGTGAATTCGACGTCTTTAGCAGTGATCGCTACACCATCACTAAAACGTGCTTTAGGGTTGATATCAATTTCTAGCCAGGAGTAATCATCGGAATAACGGATTTTCTCGGCGATAAGTGGGTAGTAGGCATCGACCTCATCCCCGGAAGGAAGCATCAATGGATCATATAGCTCGCCAGTCGCAGCAGCTGGTTGACCGCGAGATGCATAGCGATTGAAATTGTCGAAGGTACCCATCTGCCCAAACGTGACTTTACCGTACTTTGGTGCATCAGGATTAACATAATCGAAGTGTTTGAAATTTTCTGGATACTTAGCGCTACCGAATCCGGTCAATGAAGTGGTCTCAACCACGTTAGCTGCCATCACCGCCGATGAAAACAGCCCCACTCCCATCGCGACTACCGCGTATTTTATTAACGTCATCCTTTCCCCCGAAATGAAGAAAGGGTGTCAAAGACGTCCTTTCTTCGCTAGCGTAATTTTTTTAGCTTATTTTCTTAAGTATATAACTATAAATAGCTGTATTTGACGGGGTTTTCAAGGGTTCGAAGGAGGAGTTATTTCAATATTGGGTTAAACCTTTACAGTGATGAGGCCAAGCGATGAATTAATCACCACATTGACTACTTTGTTGGATCCTGTGTGTTTCTGGGCAGTACATGTGTACTCGACCTGAGTTACCTTTTTTCGATTTGTAGAGTGCCTTGTCAGCTCGCTCGATAATGTTGCTGTCATCAGAGGTATGCGTGGCCACACCGATTGAACACGACACCTTAAATCGAATACCGCTACTACTCTCAAATTCCAGCGCATCAATCTTGCGGGATAATCGAGTTGCCAATGTGTACGCTTGATGCACGTCACTACCTGGCAGCAACAGTACAAACTCATCGCCGCCGTAACGGCACAGCTTGTCTTCCGAACGCGTGCATTGATCGATCACTGTGACCACATCTACCAAGACACGATCACCGATAGAGTGACCATACTTATCATTAATAGGCTTGAATCGGTCAACATCAATAATCAACAAAGAGCTTGGTAGGCCTAGCTCTCGATAATTGGTTTTCTCTTCTTCTAACGCCAGGTGCAGGTAGCGGCGATTAAAACAACCCGTTAATCCGTCGGTGTTTGCTTCTTCCAACAGCACTTCTCTCTCGGCCATATCTTTTGACACATCAACAGCAAAACCGATAACACCTAATACTTGATTGTTCTTTATGATAGGCGATGACACGGTGAGGTGATAAAGCTCACTATCATCAATTGAAAAAGGAATCTTTTGCTGGCTAGGCTTACGCTTCGCTACGACTTGCTTGTCATTAAGGCGCATCATTTTGGCTGTACGAAAACTAAACAGATGCCAATCAGTTTTGCCCTTAATACTCTCAAGGGATACGCCAAAGGTATCGAGCACTTTCCTATTCACGTACTGATAGTGACCGTCTACATCTTTGATAAAGATGTAGGCATCGACCGCATCGAATACCTCGGATAGACCAAGTAGTTCTTCGTTGGATTCATGTTGAGTCGATAAGATCAGATCAAGCATACAATAACGCTTAAAATGCACCATGTTGAATATAATAGCCTTAGAGTTTATACCCAGCTTTCTGAGTTTGCAGAAGAAGGTGGCTATTTTGTCGCCGCAATTCCTAATTTTGATAGCTGGAACACATTTTGAACAAGGGTCACACAGTCACCCTACAAAATCTTATCTAATAGATTGACAGAGCAAGAACTTAAATTGAAAAGCATCGCTAAAAAGGATGACAAGGGGTGTTTTAACCGCCGATACAAGGAGAGATTGCCCTGCTCCACAGGCTTGATAAATAGCTGATAACCACTAGTCTTAGCATGAGAAGCGTGACTGAGATCACATTGATAAGGTCATTGAATCTTTAACTACAGGATTGCGTTATGAGCGCACTACTTATTGCGACGCTAGCGCTGGGCTTTTCCCTTTCAGCGAATGCCGCACAACTAGAGCCTGCCGGAGTGACAACTGGACAAGGCGGAGCGAATGTCTGCCTTTATAAAGCTGCGGGCAGTGAAACCGTTGTTTATGCCCTATATAGCAACACACCTTGCCCTGCTCTAACAAGCAAGTAAGATAATGACAGAGTAGCGTATGTACTACTCTGTCTCTTGCGTCTAATACTTCTTCATTGCCTCTACAAAAGCCTTTTCCGCACTTTGCGACCCTAGCGCTTCTGCTTCTTTAGATAACCTTAATGCCTTCTCAAATTGCCCTTTCTCGACGGCTCGTTCAATAGCGGCGTTAAACGCTTGTTCTTTTTCTGCAGTAAATATACTCTCTGGCTCTACCTCAACATACTTCTCCGCGGCTTGTTGGCGCTCTTGTTGCTGAGCATCTGTTTCTAAGCGTGGCCCTGTCGGTTGATAATCTAGCTCGAGGGTCACAAGGCCGATCGCGGCGTGAGATATCTCGTTAGTGGAATAAAACGGTTCACTGGCCGACACTTGCCCTGATTGCAGAGCAAACTCACTTGGCGGCATTGGCTCTGAACTCGTTGCCATGGCCTTATCTGTAGTGACGATGACCAAATAGCTTGGCTCCCTCCCACCAGGATAGCGATTTGGAACCGAATACTCGCCAATAAAGCCCGATTTGTACAATAGTGAACTTTCGCGATGCTGAATGACTTTGTCGTCAATCACATCAATAACTTGATAGCCACTATCGAGTATAAGAACTGTAGGCACCAACACTTGTTTATCGATCACTGAGTACACAGTGAGATCGATATTGCCCAGCGCGTTAGGTAACTTTATTCCTTGAGCAAAACTGCGCCCAGTCTTTAGCGCTACTTTTGCAGACTGAGGGGTAAGCAAAACGTCCAACGAACCAGGCTCTGTGACATTTTGATAATCGAGTTTTGCCAGTGATTGGCAGCACCCTTGAGCCGAGGCAAGCTGCTCATACCCGAGCACATCATCACCACTTGGTACGATTTGATCTTGCTTCGCACAACCAAAGGTGGCCGCGAGTACTATCGCGAGAATGGTTTGTCGTAACATGGCAACACTCCTTACTGCTTATGGCTACGTCATGGAATAAACTATTTTAACCAAAAAGTAACCGCTTTCACGATATATTGTCTGAAAGTTAGAACTCAAACAAAAAAAGCCACTCTATAATAGAGTGGCAAGATGAAATTAGCGTTGATAAAGCGAAAAACAAAACCCTTTATCTTTAGCATAAACACAATATAAATCATGAATATTGTGAAAAATACGGATATGCTCTCTCCCCGTGATACACATATCCGTCCCCTCTATAGGCAGTGGTTTACATTACCACCACATATCCGCTTGGATACCTACTAGTAAGTCTGCTTTGTCGCGATTTGAACCGTCCAAGTATGTCGCTAGGAAGCGGATTTCTGGAGCCGGGCCAAAGCCTGTACCTACTGTCACTGTTGGTGCGATAGTCAGTTTGTAGTCATACGCACTGCCGCCAACATCATTTGAATCAGACCAGTCACCGTATTGATAGCCCGCTTCTGTTGCAATTGACCAGTTCTTAGAAATTGGGAATGTTGGACGTACCATCGCCGATGCCCAAGAATCTTTGCCTCGTTTTTCAAGGTCATTATATTGGCCTTGAATTGAGTGGAAGATGCTCACGCCATTTTCGAAGAAGTAACCACCCCAAATTAACGCACGTGTTGATACGTCACCAGAGTCTACTTTCTTCATATTCGCAGGCCCCATAGCGCCGCCGTAACCAGGCTTCCATGCATTATATGTAGTAATTGTACCACCTAATAGCTGACCAGAACCTAGACCCTGACCTGCTTGAGCAATATATTTTGTGAAACCTTTTTCTGATAGGCCAAATACAGTGTCCGAGTGATAAATACCAGTAAGTTCAAAGCCGGTATCCGCAAATTCAGTCATTGTTCCGCCAACATCGACAAAGTTATCTGGCAGATATTTTCCCATACCGTGCAATTCGAACGAACCGAAGTTTACTCCGACGTGAACAGAGTGCATTGGGTTATTGTCATCTACGCCCCAATAACCACCTTCCGCATTATCACTTGCGATATAAGCGAAATCCCATTTATTGTCACCAAGTTCAATACCTTCTACACCGACACCAGTACCAGACATATCTGTATAGAAAAAGTCCGTCATAAAGATGTAATTATCTTTACCGTAGAAACGTTTACCACCCCACATTGTGCCCGTTTCTGTAACACCATCAAATTCAACGAATGTCTCAATCAAGCCAATGCTACCGTTCGCTGCATCCGCGTTAGTACCTAATTGGTTTTTACCCTCAGACTGTGCGTTGTCTGCGCCAGCACGAGTCTTGATACGAATAGCTTGACCGTCTGCAGTATCAAAGTTCTTTTGTAGAGCAAGCTCAAAGTGGTTGTCTGATTCGATACCTAGACGACCTAACTTCTCCTTTGTAGCAGGGAATTTTGAACGTTTAAAATCATCGTTCTTACTATACAATGCACCTGCACGGAAATAACCATGGAATTCAAAACCTTGTGTATTTTCAGCGGCGATCACGTTTGAACTAGCAACACTTAGACCAGCCATTAGGCAGGCAAGCGAGATTTGTGATAATTTCATTATCAGCTCCTGATTTATTATAAATTGTTTTCCGTTTTTTAAGTGCTAAAAAAATAAATTGGCAACCACTGCTTTTATTTAATTGGCACTGATATTTAGAAAAAGAATGAAATCAGACCCCCACCTGAATTCACACTATTTCTAGTTTTCACATCTCCCTTGAATAAAGGAAGAAAATAATTCATTGTTGCTTTTTCTATTACTAATCAAAATTTTGTCTGCAAGATACCCCCAGCTTTTAGCCGAAAGTAATCACTTTTCCGCGTCATTTTTATGTAAGCGCTTACTTTAATGCACTAACAGCGTTTTCGTTTGATCAGCTCTATCCTACGCAATACTCTTTCAATTACTCGATATGACGACACTTTCATGTGCCATTGATTTGTCAGCCACTCCTACCATTTAGAAAGCGCTTTCAAATTATGTGAATTTTTATGAGGAACAGTGACGATTGAAGCGCTTGTTCCTCATTGCTTGATAACCATATTAATAGCATGTAAACATTATGTACACAGCGTCCAATTCAACGAGTGAACAAAACATGAAGCCCATCACCAGAAAGAAAGCGCTTACTTTTACTAATGTGGCGTCTATCACTAAACGTGAGAAAGCAATTCGATATGATGCTTTCAAGCCTACAAATCGCAAGCCAGATCACAGAATGCCGTCGTGGATTATGCGTTCCACGCTCGGATTACCAATGACCTGTCTATTTGTAGTATAGTTAAAAGGTGTTATTGAATAAATTTCCAATAATTTCAATAAGATTGAATGATAGGATCGAAAATTGATTACGATAAAAGAAGTCGCAGAACTTGCCCAAGTATCCCAAGCGACGGTGTCGAGGACACTCAATGGTCACTCTTCTGTAAAAGAAGCCAACAAACAAAAAGTGTTTGCTGCGATGGAAGAACTAGGCTATCAGCCTAACACCTTCGCGCAAGCGCTTGCATCCAATCGCTCATGCAGTATTGGCATGCTCGTGGGTACATTAGATGGTCCATTCTACGGTCCAATCATGCACGAAGTAGAGAAAGTGGTTCGCTCAGAGAATTACCATTTGATTATCACTAGCGGCCACGAAGAGTATGACGAAGAGCACGAGTCAATTCATTTCTTACGTTCAAAGAAAGTTGACGGTTTGGTACTCACTGTCGATACCCTTTCCGATAGTGAGCTACTTGAGATTTCTCGTCAAAATGAAGCGACAGTGCTGATTAACCGCTACATTCCAGAAATGGCCGATCGCTGTATTTGGTTAGATAACGAAAAAGGCGGCTTTCTCGCCACTGAGTATCTAATTAAAAAAGGTCACACGCACATCGGTTGTATCAGCGGTCAGTTAAGCAAGGTGGACAGTCGCGATCGTCTCCAAGGCTATCGTAATGCGCTGAGCCACTATGGTGTTGCTTACAACCCTAATGCGGTTGTTGAGGGACGATTTGATAACCAATGCAATCACGATGCGATTCGTCGTCTGCTAGATCGCGATATTCCACTGACTGCCATTTTCTGTATGAACGATAACATTGCAATGACAGCCTACACTCTCTGCTTAGAGCGCGGTCTTAAAGTGGGCGAAGACATTTCAATTATCGGTTTCGATAACGTACCTTTTGGTCAACATATGACACCAGGTCTTACTACCGTTGATTTCCCGATTCAAAAAATGGCCACTGCCGCCGCTAAAAAAGTCATGGCCATTGTCAAAGGTAAGAGTACCGCATCGCAGCCAATCGAACCGATTGAACCGAGTGTTATCAGCCGTGGTTCAGTGAAGACATTGAGCAGTTAATACTCTTAGTCATTAATAAATAGCACCGCTAGCTCAAGTCTTAACACGTTTTTCTCCCATTCATTCATAAAAAAAAGGCAGGACAATTCATTGTCCTGCCTTTTTATTTACGCTTTGTTATCTAGATAACCAGTTTTTCCGCTGGAATTGTCACGTATACCGCCTTCACCTGACCACTGCGATCAAAAATGTGTTTGCTTAGATTCTCTGGAATCATATTCGACACTTTTTCAATCTTAGGACCATTTACTAACTCCACGGTAAGAGACACTTCGTTTTGCTCTTCACTCAATGTGTACACAAATGGTACCTGACACAATGTGAACGCTAGACTACCTACTTCTACATCAACTTGATGCTCCTGACCATTAAGGTCGAAGTAGTCAAACGTAACTGGCTCAGTTAAGAACTCAGACTTATCGAGTAGGTTAGGAGTAATTTGAATCTCACCATCCGTGATTGCAATACCTAGCTCACCGAAGCGTGTGATCACTTCCTCTTTCACCTGACCTGTCATACCTGGTTGCTGTGCACCGGCTTGTTTTGGTGTGTGTGAGTATGGGTCAGTTGGGAACGCACCATAGACTAGAGGCGTTTTATTGAAACCAATACCTTCACGAACTCGGTAGTAGAACTCAGCCAATTGCTTAGTTTTCTCTGTATTACCCAGCTCTACCCACGCTTGCTGATAGTTCTCTTGAACCGCTAGCAGTAGCTTTGAAACCATGTGCCAGTAAATACAGCCCAAGCCCTCGTAGCCAAACATGGTGCCAGAACGCCCCGTAAACGCTTTGTGATTGAAGGTCTGTTCGTAGATATCAGCGACTTTCTCCCAATCCTGGCGACCAAAACGCGGATAGTCTGCCGCAACTTGTGCGATGCGTGCTTCCAGTACACCTGCATTTTCGAAATCAGCATTGAAGTGAACTCGGTTTTCAATATCTTGATTCACAATACGCTTGTCATCGTTCTCTAGCATCGCTTGCAGCAGCGCGCTATTGTCCACAAGGTTCTTAGTAATGTGGTTCTTCTTCAAGAAAGCTGTTAAGTCACGGTCTGGATAGAGCATAAAGCTCAGTTGATCTTCGCGGAACATCTCGCTATCAAATAGCTTGGTGAGCAAATCAACCGCTTGTGTCGCATCTAAGATGCCCGCACTTAGAATCGCAACTTGACCTTCAAGCATTGGGTATAAGTACTCAACATTGGCACTATCACCTTGTAGATCAAGAATATTGTAAGCGTTATACAGACCGTCTTCACGCTTGTTACTGTGGATCGTATGGTCAAGTAGCGTCTTGGATACGCGAAGTAGCTCTTCCACTTCCGTCATCTCAACCGTCGACTTACCTGAGAAACCGTTGGCGTACACGCCCACACGGTACTCTTCTGCCACTTTTGCAAGTTTAGTCAGTAACGCTTTACGTGACTGAGGCGTGATCTTCTCAACACGCAATGACGCAGCCGCTTCTGACAGTACTTCACTGGTTTTCGCCAGCCAAGTTGCGACTTCACTTGATAGCGCAACGTTAATTGGCGCACGGCAAATGAGTTTTTGCATGAAGGTAACGTAGCGGCGCATGTAGTACAGCGTCACCATAGACAAGCCATTACCAACAATCGCGTTGTTCGCATCATTCCATTCTGGACGCTGTGTATTGAGCCAAATACCACCGTCGATCACGAAGTTGCTAAGCTTGGAAAGAAGCGGCACCAACAGTTTCTCTAGCAGGTTAACTTGGTAGACGTCGCCATTGCCACTCATCACTAAGCGACCGTCACTGCCCATGGTTTCCGTCAGTTCTTCAGTTGTCGCTTGCTTTTGCTCGTTGAAGGTGACGGTGTCTTTCGGGTTAGCAAACAGCTGCTCGACACCAGAAATTTCATAAGGAACATTAGCGTAACTGTATGTCTCTTCACTTAGCCATTCGATAAGGTCGTTGCTTTGGTACTTATCAGCCAATTCAAGGAATTTAAGCAAGTAGATGATCTGGTGGTCACCCCAGTAACCAATGTTGCTCCATGGATCATCTAGATCTAGCAGTTCCCAGTCGACACCCTCTTTAGTAATGCGGTAAGGGTTGTAGCCATCAATGGTCGATGCGTTGACAAACTTCGCCACAAACGAGCCGATGAAGTTTGGATAGCTGAGTGCCATCGCTTCCCAGTTTTGGAAAATATCGCGCCAGTTACCTTGGTACGCAAGCAAACGCTGACCTTCTTCATCACGTACTTTGATTTCAAAATGGTTCCAAGGGCGGCTTGGATCACCATGACGACGACCGAATGTAAGTGGTAAATACTCGTAAGCCATACGCAGCAATTGCTGATCACCGGTATCTTTCGCCATAGATACCAATTGCGGGTGAGACAGGTTCTCTGGCAGCGTACGCAGCAGTGCTGAATGCTTCTCAACAACCTTCTTGTTGATGCGAGTAAAGGTTGCCAACACATCGCTGCTATCAAGCTTGTAACCATCAACAAATACGCCACCACGCATGTTGTTAAACAACACGTTAGCGTAGTGGTGAACTGCGGTCTCTTCTGATGATGTCAGCTGCCATGCATCCGCTCCGGCCATAAGCAACTTGAGTTCATCACTATTTGCTTTCACATCTTTTTCAACAGTCGCTGCGATTTCATCGTCTAGGACAAGCTGATTTTTCAACACAGCAACGTCAGCGTGTGACTTATCGATATCCGCGATGATAGTCCAAGATTGAGCGTCACCAGCAGAAAGTGTTAGCGACTGAGTGATAAGGAAAGCACCACGCTCACCACGAGTTAAGGATTCAGCATTCAGCGGCAATCCTTTACGGAAATTCGCCACATCTTTGGCGCTCAGCGTCACTTGCTGAGCATTAGGCGCGATGCCGAAGACTGTTGTTGCACGTAGTGATTCTGCTGGCTCAGCACGGTCACTAAGCTTGGCGTACATGCTGTACGTCGCCATTGGCAAATCTTCGATGCGCTCGTTCCATTTGTACGCGTCTACCAGTGCGCTGCGCGTTTGCAAAGCTTGCAGTGGTGCACCGGAAGGTAGCAAGTTTTGAATACCATCAATGATGTCAAACTCAACCGCGCTCTCCCCTAAGTTAGTCACATGAGTTTCACGAACGAAACCAAACTTATCTGACGTAGACCAGCTGTATTGATAGCCCAGACCCAATGTGTGGTTTAGCTCTTCAAAGATGATTTTATCGCCGACCGCGTTTTTATACAGATTACGCTGCACCTCATATAAACCGTCGTGGTGCGGGTTAAACGGTTCCCAAAGAGCAGGTTTGCCCTCGCCTTTTTTAACACGCAGTACCGCTTTCGAGCCTGTGTTGTCAGCATTCTCATGAATATGATCGACTGAACGATATGGGAATAACGCGTTCTCAGGACGAATGCGACCTGCAGATAGGCTTCCCGTTGAAGAGATAAATAGCCAATGGTTGCTGGCAGAGACGACACTGATAAAAAACGGTGCCATCTGATCGACGTTAGAAATCTGATAAAAACGTTCGTCGTTGATAGTGATAAATTTTCCGTGTACTTCAAACGCTTGATTAGCTTGTAATTGTTCCGTCATATTGGTCACTTCTGATTTTTGTAAGCGCTTTCTTAAAAGCGCAAAATTTTTGGGATTCTTTAAATTACATGTTGTGGCAACGAACAAAGTGTTGCTCAGAGATCTGTGTCGTCTCAGGCATCTCTTTGGTGCAAATATCGGTCGCGTTCGGGCAGCGTGTCGCGAATGGACAGCCTACGCTTGATGGTTTCCAAAGCGGGATCTCACCTTTCTTCACAGCGAGGTCACGGCGACCAGCCTTACCCACCTCTGGTACCGCTGACAGTAGCAGTTTCGAATATGGGTGCTGAGGGTTCTGAGTCACGCTGTCGCTCTCGCCCCACTCCACCATATGGCCGACATACATCACCGCTGTTTTCTCAGCAAAGTAACGTGCTGTCGCGATATCGTGAGTGATATACATGAACGAAATACCATGCTTATCTTTTAGATCCGCCATCAGGTTCAAGATACCAAGACGTACGGACACATCGAGCATTGAAATCGGCTCATCCGCCAAGATCACTTCTGGATCAACGGCAATGGCACGCGCAATCGCAACACGCTGTCTTTGACCGCCGCTTAGCTCGTGAGGGAATTTCTCTGCGGTTTCTTTTACTGGCGTTAGACCCACCAGCTCAAGCAAGTCATACACCAATTGTGGGATAGCTTTTTTATCTGCACGGTTGTGAATCATCAGCGGACGTGCAATGTGGTGATAAATCGTGTGCACTGGGTTGAGTGAGCCAAATGGGTCTTGGAAAATCATCTGCACCTGACGTGCGTATTCCAACTGACCATTTTTTTCAATGTACTCATTGATAGGCTCACCCTTAAAGTGAATATCGCCAGCCGTCTTGTCGTAAATTTGGGTTAGGATTCGGGCACCAGTACTCTTACCTGACCCTGATTCACCTACGATCGCCAGTGCTTCACCTTTACGAAGTTCAAACGACACATCGTTGACCGCTCGCATTAGGTTTGATTTAGCCGATTGGCCTAGAGGGAAATCTTTAACCAAGTTTTTTACCGATAGGATGACTTCGTTACTTTGCATCATTACTTCCTTAAACCAAATGACAAGAGACTTGACGGCCGTTCGCTAGCGTTGAAAGCGCCGGTTCTACTTTCTGACACTTATCAAAACACTCACCACAGCGAGCTTGGAAATTACAACCTGTTGGAATATCCAAGAGGTTCACTGGGTTGCCTGGAATACCAAACAGTCTTTCTTTAGGACCATGAATCGTCGGGAAAGACGCCACTAAACCTTTAGTGTATGGATGCTCCGGAGCACCAAATACTTGCTGAGCTTCACCTAGTTCAATCAGGTTTCCGGCGTACATAACACCAATACGGTCTGCAATCTCACCCATTAGGCTCAAATCGTGACTGATGAACAGAATCGAGAAGCCAAATTTGGTTTTTAAGTCGTACAGTTCGTTAAGAATTTCACGCTCAACTACAACGTCCAGCGCCGTTGTTGGCTCATCCATGATGATGAGCTTTGGCTCAAGCGCTAACGCTACCGCAATGACCACACGCTGACGCATACCACCACTTAATTGGTGTGGGAAGCTCCCCATACGGTCACCGTGAATACCAACGATAGACAGCAGCTCCACCGCCTTTTCATGAGCTTGCTTATACGGAATTTTCTTGTGTGCCAAGATAACGTCTGTCAGCTGCTCACCAATGGTAATCACTGGGTTTAACGAGTTCATTGCACTTTGAAATACCACAGACACGTCGTTCCAACGGAACTGGCGCAACTTACGGTCGTTCATTTTTAGTACATCTTCACCCTTGTATAGGATCTCACCTTCTGAGATAAGCGCTGGCGCTTTGTGCAAACGAGAGATAGCAAACGCAAGCGTACTTTTGCCACAACCTGATTCACCCGCAATGCCTAACGTTTCACCTTCATTGATGGTCAAACTCACATTGTTTACCGCACGAGCGACACCGTTTGGCGATACGTAATCGACACAAAGGTTATTGATTTCAAGTAAAGCGCTCATCGTAGGCCTCTCTTTTTATCTGCTTCTTTTTTCAGTTTGTGCCACAGCTTGATGTGTGGGCCAGTACGAAGTTTCGGGTTACTCACTTGGTCAATCGACATGTTAATCAGTGCCAGTGCACCACCAGTAATCGCCAGTGCCATTGCTGGAACCATCATTTCCCACCATGCGCCGGTGTAGAGTGAAGACGAAGTTTGTGCCCAGTAAAGCATTGAGCCCCAGCTCACTTCCGTTGCATCACCTAGACCTAGAATACCAAGACCGGCTTCTGCACCCATTGCGTAGATAACGGTACCAAGGAAGCCACCAAATACGATTGAGATAAGGTTTGGCAGAATCTCTACCAGGATAATGCGAATTTTTGATTCACCCATTACTTCAGCAGAAATAATGAACTCTTTGTTACGGATTGCCATTGTTTGAGAACGTATCACCCTCGCGCCCCACGGCCAGGAGGTGATACCGAGCAACACGGTAATAACGAGGGACCCCACCTGCCCTAAGAATGCTGCGAGTACAATCAATAATGGTAACTGCGGGAATACCAAAAATACGTTAGTTAAGAAGTTCAAGCGTTCATCAATCTTGCCACCAAAGTAGCCAGACGATACGCCTACTAGCACAGCAATACTCATCGCAATCACACCAGCAGTCAGCGCCACTGTGAGTGATTTACGCGCTCCGTAAAGAACTTGGCTGTAGACATCACGACCACTACGAGTAGAACCAAGCACATGCTCTGCGTTCGGTGCCACATGGGGGCGAGCAACGCGGCGCTCTGGATCGTGTGTTGCCAATGCTGGAGCAAAAACCGCACCAGCTAGAACGATAGTCAGAAGAAAACCACCAATGATAGCCGGCGGGTTGCCGTAGAAAAAGGCGTACACCTTACCCAGTTTTGATTTGATATTCTTCCACGAGAAAGCAGATTCTCTCACCGCTAATTTGCTCTCGCGGTCATATTTATGAGCGTCAATTAACTTATCCATAATACAGCCTAGTTGGAAATTCGTGGGTCAAGCCAAACGTAAAGAAGATCGGCAATAAAGTTAGCAGTCAGAACTGCGGTCACTAAGATAAGCAGAATGGCCTGGATAAGCGGGTAGTCACGAGCAACAATGCCTTTTAGTAGGATGTTACCAAGACCTTGGTAGTTAAATACCACTTCCGTCATAATCGAGCCTGCGAACGAGAAACCAATCGCCATCGCAATCGCGGTTGCAACTGGCAAGATAGCGTTACGACCTGCGTAGCGGTACATCACTCGGAAGCTGCTAAGACCTTTGGCTTCCGCCATAGTGACGTAATCCTCACCTAACACGTTAATCATCGCGTTACGCATGTTGAACACCCAAGTCGCAATACCAACCACAACCATTGAACCCACAGGTAACACAGCATGCTTGGCAACGCTTGCAATGAACTCCCAAGTCCAACCCGGTTCTAGAGAAGGATCGTAAGTGTATGCGAGCGGTAGCAGCTCCATTTTCAAACCGAAGAAGTAGAACAAAAGCAGAGCGGTTACGATGTATGGGAAGTTACTGATGAAAGCCAATACTGGCGGCACGACCTGACCAAAGAGCCCTTCTCGGCGGTAAGATGCATAAGTACCGATGCTCACACCAATGATCAGAGCCACAATCAGTGAGCCCAGCGCTAGGAACATAGTCCAAGGCAGCGCCATAGCAATAACCTCAGATACGTTGATTGGGAACATCAACACTGAAGGACCAAGATCAAGAGTGAACACACTTTTGATGTAGTGAATGTATTGAACAAATACGTTGCCATCAACGAAGCCGTACATTTCACGAACCGCATCCATTTGCGCAGGATCCATACGGCCCTGAGCGGCAGCAAACAGTGCGTCGACTGGGTCACCTGGCATCAGACGTGGCAACATAAAGTTGAATGAGATTGCGATTAAAAACGCAGTAAAATAAAAGCCAAAGCGGCGAGCTAAAAACGACATAGCAATACCTTTTAATGTGGGGCCTCAGGCGAGACCCCAAATGTTACGAGTTACTTAAGGTGCAAGTTATTTAGGATAATGACTCGCTTACCACCATCGTAAAATACAGGTTGAATGTATGGGTTTTCTTCACTTGGCCAACCAACAATTTTCTTAGTGTTGTACTGGAACCAAGTCGCGTTAGAGAACAGCGGGATAAACGGTAGGTTTTGCGCTGTAAACTCTTGCAATTCAGAGATGATCTCTTGCTGCTTCACTTTGTCACCCGTCTTACCGAAGCTGTTAATTAGTGCATCGATTTCTGGGCTATTTACACCGTGGCCAGCATGCCAAATCTTACCTACATACGCAGATGAGAAGTAAGCTTGATACGCTAGGATTGGGTTAGTCGATACCATCGACCAGTTGATAGACATCTTGTAGTTGCTGTCTTTTAGGTTCTTATCGTAAACCGCCCAGTCGACCGTTTTAACGTTCGCTTTTACGCCAACTTCGTCGAAGAACTCAGTCGCCATTTGAACTACTTGGATCCAGTCTGTCCAACCGTTAACCACTTCAATGTCAAATGTGAACTTGTCGCCATTTGGCATATCACGGTAACCGTCACCATCTACGTCTTTCAGACCCGCTTCATCAAGCAGCTTTTTCGCTTCTTCTGGGCTGTATGTCGTTAGGTTACGATACTTTTCGGTGACACCTTGGTCGATGTTTGCTTTGTAAAGCTCAGCAATACCGCCCGCATTGTAGTTCACTGTTGGGTAACCGTAAGCCGCAATATCAACGATCATTTCACGGTCAAGTGACATAGAAAGAGCCTGACGAACACGGATGTCATCAAATGGTGCTTCTTTTGTGTTCACATATAGGTGAATCGCATCGTTCGCAGGGTACCAGAAGTGGTGGTTCTCAGGGTTTTGCTGTACAAATGTGCTTTCGATATCAGCGATAAAGTTAGAACCCCAGTCGATTTCACCTTTGATAAGTGCTGGTTGAATTTGCGAGTTATCGTTGTATGAACGGAACGTCATACAATCTAGGTAAGGACGGTTATCCAGGTAGTAATTCTCGTTGCGGCAAAGCTCCATTTGTTGAGGCTTCAGATACTTCACCGTTGTCATTGGACCGCTACCAATTGGATTTGGGTTAGTAAAGGTGGTTAGGTCTTCTGCCTTGCTCCAAACTTTCTTAGGAACAATATGGTAGTCCGCAAGGTTCCATAGGAACGTAGAGTCTGCTTCTGCTAGGTTTAGCTTAACTGTACGAGCATCAACAACGTCGATACCTTGTAGGTTACCGCCAGACCAAATACCTTTAAGGTCGAATGCTGGCGCTTTCTTAGTCATTTCGAAACTAAATGCCACGTCTTCAGCCGTTAGCGGACTGCCGTCTGACCATTTAAGGCCATCACGCAGTTTAATAGTGATGGTTTTTAGATCGTCTGAGTAGTCTGCCGACTCAGCCAAACGCCAGTGCGTCTCACCAGTCATGTTGTTGAAAACCATCAACGGCTCAAACATCGTGCCGTTATAAATGTCTTTCACTGTGTATGGGTTAAAGTTATCAACGAAGCCAGTGTTGATGATTGGCACCGTTAGTGTGCCCCCTTGTTTAATCTCTTCCGCTTGTGCAGTCACTGCACTACCAGCAAACAATGCACCACAAATCACTGAGGCGATAAATGTTTTCTTTTGCATCACTTTGTCCTTTAGTTTTGTTTTTGGGTCGAGCGATTTTCAATTTAAGTGGAACTGAATCAGTTCGGGGGTAACACTTCATGAAAGCGCTTTCTCAAGATGCTAAGCAATCCATTGCTCGATAACAAAAACGTTCCCCAAAAAGCCCGCGCCGATCACAATAAATAAAACCCTTATAAAACAATGGCTTAAAATAAAACATCAATAATACACCGAACGCGAGACAAAGATATTATTCTTAAAATTCAATGAATTAGCGCACATCAAGCTGTTAAAATAGTCTCTTTCGAGAAATGTGATCTCAGCAACTTTGTAACTCAGATTAACATGCGGCTCACGACATTATCGCTAGCAAACGCCATGCATAAGTGAGTGAATTTTAAACTCATAATGATTCATTATTATTTTAATAACAGCAACTTATGGTACTAAAACAAACTATTAATCCGTTATGTGATCTGCTCACTATCACCATTTTTCCAAACTGATATCATTCAAAAGAAACCGCTTACTTTTTGGTGATCAATGTGACAACGATTAATTCAGTACGTTTTTGGAACGGAAACAAGTCTGCGTATCGTCAACAATTTGAGCTTGATGTGCTCAATCTACTGCTCTCTGTGACCGCAGAAAGCCATGGCGACGTCAGTATCATTGACGATCGCACCGACTTACCTTCAGCTAAAGATGAAGGCGCTGTTCTCGATAACGGTAGCGATGTACTCGTCACAGTAAAAGGCAATGCTAAATTTGCTGGCAAACGCTTTATCGAGCTTGCGCTGTCAGTCACCAAGCAGCTTTTGGGGCAGCGTATTTTATTTGCACGTGATGATAAGCTCAATGAATTCTCATCTGTAGAAACTATTAAAAATAAAAGCGTTGGCGTACCCGAAACATGGGTTGATGCCGAACTATTTCGACGCAACGGCTTTACTGTTGTAGAACGCGGCAACTTTGATGGCTTATTTCAGCGCTTAACCGAAGGCGAGTTCGACTTTGTTTGTTTTGGCGCTAATGAAGCACTTGAAGTATTTGAGAGTCGCGTCGCCAGCCAATATCCAGTAAGCCTAGTGGGTGGGGTGATGATCGAATATCCCTTCCCTTTAGTGTTCTACGTGAATGCAGACAACCCGGAGCTTGCTAAACGTCTCCAGCTTGGCTGTGAAATTGTACTTGAAACGGGCGACTATGAAGCGCTCTATCAGCGATACTTTTCAGACATCGAGAGCACCTTGAAGATTGAGCAGCGAGAACGGCTTGAATTGAACAACCCATTTATCTAATTCTTAGTAATCTAAGCTCCCAAAAACGATAGAAAATAACAGAAACTGGAACCCCATTATGCCTTTCACAAGCATTGAATTAGCAAGGCAAGCCCTTGCGCCTGTCAGCCGCCAAGCCGCCGCTGAAGGCATTGTTTTATTGGAAAACATCGACAACACGCTACCCCTGCATACAGGCAGTCGTGTCTCGCTTTTTGGCCGTTGCCAAATCGATACCGTACGCAGCGGTACAGGCTCAGGTGGAGCGGTAAACGTCCCGTACTCCGTCAATGCGCTTGAAGGGCTAAACGCTCACCCAAGTATTGAAGTGAACCACAAGTTGGTGAGCGTCTATCAAAACTGGCTAGAGCAGCACCCATTTGATGATGGTGGTGGCGGTTGGGCGGCTGAACCTTGGTTCCAACAAGAAATGCCGCTAGACGATGAAACAGTGAAACAAGCCAGTCAGAAAAGCGACCATGCGCTTGTGTTTATCGGCCGCACGGCAGGTGAAGACCAAGATAATGCAGATGAGGCAGGCAGCTATCGACTCACAGATACTGAGCATCGAATGCTTTGCCAAGTTTGTGAGCAGTTCGACTCCGTGGTTGTGATCCTCAATGTGACTAACATTGTTGACATGTCTTGGATGGAGTCTGTTACCAAACCAGAATCCATAAAAGCCGTTCTATACAGCTGGGCTGCGGGCATGGAAGGCGGTCACGCCCTTGCCGATGTTCTTTCTGGCGACCTGTCACCAAGCGGAAAGCTGGCAGACACTATCGCTTATCAGCTAAGTGATTACCCGTCTCATGCTAACTTTGGCAACAAAGACAAAAACCTCTACCAAGAAGATATTTACTCAGGTTATCGCTACTTCGCCACTTTCAAGCCAGAAGCGGTTCGTTATGCGTTTGGTGAAGGTTTGAGCTACACCCAGTTTGAGCGCAAACTCATTTCTCATTCTATCGAAGGCCGCGGCAACACGCGTGCCATGCACTTCCACATAGAAGTCACCAACACTGGCAAACAATACAGTGGCAAAGAAGTTGTGCAGTTGTATGTGGAAGCGCCGCAAGGCGAACTAGGCAAACCTGCCCGTAGTCTTGCAGGTTTTGGTAAAACCCGCATGCTTGCGCCAAACGAGTCTGAACTGGTTCGTATCGTCGTACCACTCGAGGTGCTGGCTTCTTATGATGACTCTGGTGTTACTGGTCATAAGTCTTGCTATGTGCTTGAAGCTGGCCGTTATGATTTCTATCTCGGCGGCAGTGTTAGAGAAGCAACAGTCGTTGATGCCCCATTCAACGTAGATACACTACAGGTCATTGAGCAGCTCTCTGAATCAGCTGCGCCTGTTGAGTCATTCCAGCGTATAAAGCCTGCCCAAACTTCACAAGGTGGTCGTTTCTGTATTGAGCACGAATCGGTACCAACTCGAAGCGTCGATATGCTAGCGCGCATTGAATCTCGCCTACCAGAGAGCATTGAGCTTACCGGTGATAAAGGGATTAAATTGCAGAACGTGGCAAACGGCGAAGCCTCTCTGAGCGAATTTGTTGCTCAGTTTAGTCCATCTATGCTGGCAACTATCGTTCGTGGCGAGGGTATGTGTAGTCCCAAAGTGACTCCAGGTACCGCAGCGGCATTTGGTGGTGTGAGTGATGCTTTGTTTGATCTAGGTATTCCTGTTGCCGCCGCAGCGGATGGCCCGTCGGGTATTCGCATGGACAGTGGCCATAAAGCGACACAGGTGCCTATTGGTACACTACTTGGTTGTACGTGGAACACTGAGCTCAATGAGCATTTGTTCTATCTAGTCGGGGGAGAGCTGCAAAGTTACCAAATTGATACGTTGCTTGGTCCGGGGATCAATATTCACCGCCATCCCCTTAACGGTCGCAACTTCGAATATTTCTCGGAAGATCCTCTACTGACCGGATACATGGCCGCTGCGCAAGTGGGTGGCCTGAAGAGCGCTGGAGTATCAGGCACGATTAAGCACTTTGCGGCCAACGATCAGGAAACCTCACGCTTCTTTGTCGATGCCGTTATGTCTGAACGTGCTCTCCGTGAAGTACACATTAAGCCATTTGAGCTTGCGGTGAAAAAAGGTGGCGCGACCACAATAATGACCTCTTACAACCCAATCAATGGGCACTGGGGCGCATCACATTATGATCTTAATACCACTATTCTTCGCGGCGAATGGGGATTCGATGGCATTGTCATGTCTGACTGGTGGGCGAAAATGAACCACCCGGTCACTGGTGGTGAAGAGTCTAAAACCTATACTTCCTACATGGTTCGTGCTCAGAACGACTTGTATATGGTGGTCGACAATGATGGTGCCGAACGTAACACAATGGATGATGACACACTTAGCGCATTGGAGGCGGGTCAGCTGACGCTTGGTGAATTACAGCGCAGCGCCATGAACATCTGCCGATTTATTTTGAATACACCGGCGATGCAGCGTCCGCTAGTTCGCTATAACCCTATTAAGCCGTTCAACGCGCGTGAAGAGCAACCAATGGGTTCTGCTCTTGCCATTGAGGAACCAGTGGTCCTTGATACAGAGGTTGATTCTAATGTCACCCTTCACGTCACAAAAGCTGGCCAATACCAAGTCAGTATGAACGCCAGTTATGATCGTAATGAGCTCGCTCAATCATCCTGTAGCTTGCACCTCAATGGCGACTACAGTATGTCACTGTCTACGAATGGTACAGAAGGCAACGCTGTCGACGTTGAAGGCCTCATAGTCGAGCTGCAAACAGGCTGGTATGAGTTGGACGTGTCATTTGTGAAGCCAGGACTCACCTTACATCACCTAAACTTCAAGCAGGTTTAGGCCTTAAGATCGACAATGGTTAGTTGCAAATAAACAAGGGTAGACGATAGCGTCTGCCCATTTTAATTGTTTTTATCAACTCAATCTTTATTACGCTGCTGCCTGACGCTGGCTCACCACCCAAACTCGAACATGGTCGTAAGTCAGATTGTAGACAAACGCATATACGGTCACGAAGATCGTCACGCCGATATCCATAATAAAGGCTTGCCATAAATTCACACCAAGCATCACTGCCATCACAGGCACCGTTGCCAATAACAGCCCTGCTTCGAACAGTAGCACGTGAACCACACGAACCATCACGGTTCGTTGTACTCGTTCACCTTTGACAAAATAATCGAAAATCAAATTGAAAAGATAATTCCAACACATTGCCATTGTCGCTATGACTATCATTGTTCCTGACAGCTTCGAAACATCATGGTCGGTAAATATTGCTAACCCCGCGATTGATAGGCTCACGGCTAATACTTCAAACAATACTGAATGAAAGACTCTCTCAAGCACTCCCATTGTTAACTCCTCACTGGTTTTTATTTAGTTTGTTGATAATTCGCCTCTGATTATCCTCATCCAGCAATAGATAGAAAGTTAACAACCATCACACTTCGTGATACCTTGAGTGAAATTTTGTGACTAAGGATTGACGATGTACAGTTTCGAACAACTCAAGGTTTTTGTCGCAGTCTGTGAGTACGGCTCATTTTCGGCTGCTGCGCGCAAACTCAATCGCGCCCAATCTGGCGTAAGCCAAGCAATCTCAAATCTTGAAATTGCCATCAATCAAACCTTATTCAGCCGTGAGAAAAACACGCCAGAGTTGACGAAGAGTGGTGAAGCTTTGTTGCCTATTGCTCGGTCTATTCTTCATCAGCAGCAGTATTTCGATCAGAAAGTAGATTCATTGGCTAATGACTATGAACACGAACTTGTCATCGCCGTGGACGAAAGCCTGATGAGCGCCGCTCTATTGTCGATTCTTGCACCGCTCGCTACCCAGTACCCCATCACTAACTTCGAGATCATTACAGCTTCTACTTTTGATGTGGAAAAATTGGTGAGAGAAGAGGTGGCGCAGATAGGCATTGTCTATGCCGATGGAGAACTACGTGTCGATATGGATTTTTTTGTCATGGGGCAAGCCCGTTTTCTGACCGTTGTCGCACCCGATCACGCCCTCGCGACGCTTCCCATCGTTAAAGACTCGGATCTCAAAGCGTATCGCCAATGTGTGCATCGTAGCTCTGACAAACAAGAACTGTGGTTTACCTATGGAATAAGTACCAATGTTTGGTACGCGAATACTCATCAGAATTTAGTCGATATGGTATTGCAGGGTATCGGCTGGTCAAACTTACCAGAAATGTTGGTCAAACAACCCATACAGGAACAACGCATGGTTGCCCTTCCTGTCGCACATGAAAAAAGTGGCTGGGTGACTACCGTGGGCTGCTTAGTCTCTCGGCGTCATGCCAACGGGCCGGTGCTTAGCGAGCTGGTCAATGTTTTACAAAAGCACCAGTTTGTCAATGACCACTGGCAATAGCACAAGATGACAGCGTCACCACTAGTTATGTAAAAACTGTGACCGTAGATCGAAGTGAAGGTTACTGAAGTATCTATAATTTACAAAGTGTTATACCCAAACTTATTTCAATAAAAGGTCCAAACTATGCAAATACCCTCCCAATCAAAACAACAACGAAAAAACTTGGGGATTTTAGTTGAGCTTTTGGCCTTTATCCGTCCTTATCGAATGAAAGTGTTCACCGCACTGCTGGCTCTCATTGTCACGGCTGGATTAACCCTCTCAGTTGGCCACGGCGTACGCATTCTCATTGATCAAGGCTTTACTCAGCAGTCACTGGCCGATCTACAGAGCGCGATACAATTCATTCTCCTCATTACTTTGTGTATCTCTATCGGCACGTTCTTCCGTTTCTACTTAGTCTCTTCTGTTGGTGAGCGTGTCAGCGCCGACATTCGACAAGCGGTGTTTGACCACATCATTACTCTGCACCCTAGCTATTTTGAAACCAATGGCAGCGGCGACATCATGTCCCGCATTACAACAGACACCACTTTGCTGCAAAGCATCATTGGGTCTTCCTTTTCCATGGCGATGCGCAGCGCATTAATGTGCGTCGGTGCTATCGTTATGCTTTTTGCTACCAATATTAAACTGACGCTAATCGTGCTCGCATCGGTGCCATTTATTCTAGTACCGATCCTATTTTACGGTAGACGCGTCAGGGCGCTATCGAGACAGAGCCAAGACTCAATGGCAGATGTAGGTAGCTATGCTGGCGAAGCCATTGAGCACATCAAGACGGTGCAAAGCTATAGTTTCGAAGCGGAAGAACGCGCTTCATTTTCTCGCGAAGTTGAGCGAGCTTATGATATTGGCCGCCGCCGAGTTAAACAGCGCGCAATCTTAATCTCGGGCGTGATTGTCATTGTATTTAGCGCTATCGCAGGCATGCTCTGGGTGGGCGGCAGTGATGTGATTAACGGTGTGATGTCGGCAGGCGATCTTGGTGCGTTTGTGTTTTACGCCATTATGGTGGCTTCATCCCTTGCCACCATTTCAGAAGTCATGGGCGAGTTGCAACGTGCAGCGGGAGCCACGGAAAGATTGGTCGAGATTTTACAAGTCGAAAGCCATATTACCGCCCCAACAAGCGACATACTTTCACCAAACAAACTAAAACCAGAAGTCGCGTTTCACAACGTGATATTCCACTACCCATCTAGACCTACACTGGCAGCAGTGGAGTCACTGGATTTGGTCGCCGAAGAAGGCAAGGTTTTGGCATTGGTGGGGCCTTCTGGCGCCGGAAAAACCACCTTGTTTGAGCTAATGCAGCGGTTTTACGATCCTGAAGCAGGGCAAATCACCTTAGGTGGCATCGATATTCGACGCTTTGATCCTCATGAACTTCGCAAGCAAATGGCATTGGTTCCTCAGCAGCCCGCTCTTTTCAGTAATGATGTGTTCCACAATATTCGCTACGGCAATCCGAACGCCGGTGATGCTGAAGTGATTGAAGCGGCAAAGAAAGCCCATGCTCACGAATTTATTATGAATTTGCCCGAGGGTTATCAAAGCTTTTTAGGAGAGCGCGGTGTACGCCTTTCTGGCGGCCAGCGACAGCGCATTGCCATTGCGAGAGCGATACTTAAAGATCCTAAGATTTTATTACTCGATGAAGCCACCAGCGCCCTAGACAGTGAAAGCGAACACCATGTCCAACAAGCGCTAGAAGAACTCATGCAAGGTAGAACAACCATCATCATCGCCCATCGCCTTTCTACCATCCAACACGCCGATCAAATCGCTGTGTTGGATCACGGCCGTTTGGTAGACAAAGGTAATCATCATGCGTTGCTGAAAACTTGTGAGCTTTATCGACGCTTGGTTGACTTACAGTTTAAACATCTGGCGAGTTAGTTACGTTCTTTGACCATGTATCTCGTGACAATCCATAGATGGCATGGTCAACCACAGGTCCATTTAAGTTCTCGGCGCGGGTGATAACCCCTTCTAAAGAAAAGCCCAGCCTCTCACAGACAGCACGACTTGGTTTATTCTGGGTCGCTGCTGATATCTGAACTTTTTCCATCTCTAACTCAACAAAAGCCATCTCCACCAGTGTTGCCACTGCCCGTGTTACGATCCCCTTCCCTTGTTTTCTCTGGCGTAGCGCCTGTTTTTCACCTACCAGCTATTGATTCGAATTCGCTCCGACCTCGAGCGTAAATATTCGATGGTAAACAGCAATAAAGCCGACAGCACCACTAACAGCGTCGCAACCGCCAATATCGTTGGGTTAATCTGCTCTCTGAGTCCAGAGAACATCTGCCTAGGTATCGTCTTTTGCTCAGGACCTGCCAAAAACAACGCGACCACGACTTCATCAAACGAGGTTACAAACGCAAATAAAGCGCCTGAAATGACACCAGGTCTGATTAGCGGCATGATAATCTTAACAAAGGTATATACTGGCTTAGCGCCCATACCTAGCGAAGCCTGTACAAGGGAGTAGTCAAACCCTGCTAATGCAGCATTAACGGTAATGATCACAAAGGGTGTACCTAATGCTGCATGTGCAATCACTACTCCCCAAAAAGTACCTGCAAGATTCAACTGGGTGTAAAAGAAAAACATACCAGCTGCAGTGATGATCAAAGGTACGATCATTGGAGACAGCAAAATTGCCATGATAATACGTTGCATTGGCATGGCAGAGTTACTCAAACCAATAGCAGCCAACGTCCCTAATACCGTCGCGAGCACCGTTGCACAAATACCAATTAGAAAGCTGTTTTTAATGGCAAGTAGCCAGTTGTCATCGTGCCAAATTTCTGCATACCACTCTAGGGAGTATGCCTCCTTTTCAAACGCCAACATGCCAGGCGTAAAGCTAAAATAGGGCTCTGCATTAAACGATAACGGAATAATCACCAATATCGGCATCATCAAAAAAAGCAATGTCAGGTACGCACTGGCCGACAGAGACAACGAGCCTAACTTCTGCAAAGGTGTAAAGTAACTTGGAAATCTCTTCATACCATTACCCTAACTTAATGTTGTTCACGCCCACCCAACGGTCATATAACCAATAGAGAGCCAAAATTAATACCAGCAGTAAGCTACCTAGGGCGGCGGCTAGTTCCCAGTTGTTGGAAGACTGCATATGGAACGCGATGATGTTACTGATCATTTGCCCATCGGTCCCGCCAACTAACGCAGGTGTGATGTAATAACCAATCGAGATAATAAACACCAACAACGCACCTGCACTTAAGCCTGGCAAGGTCATTGGAAAATAGATTTTAAAGAAGGCTGGCATCGGTTTTGAACCCAGTGATAGCGCGGCTCGATAGTAGCTTGGGTCAATATTTTTCATAACGCTATATAAAGGCAAAATCATAAATGGCAGGAGAATGTGCGTCATAGAAATGATGGTCGAGAACTCGGTATACAGTAGATCCAATGGTTGGTCGATAATACCAATAGCTTTAAGAGTGCTGTTCACAACCCCATTCGTTTGCAGCAAAGCAATCCAGGAAGTCGTACGTACCAACAACGAGGTCCAAAAAGGCAGTAACACAAACACCAAAAGCTTGTTCGCTTTGCTCGCAGAAGCCGTCGATAAATAGTAGGACAACGGAAAAGCAATAATCGCAGTCAATAAGGTAATGTAGAGCGCGATTTTTAAACTCTTCCAGTAGAGCTTGATGTAGATTTTGGTGTCTCTCGCTTCGATGTCGCCTTGCAGCGTTTTCTTAAGATCCAGCGCCGTTAAGTAATAACGCTCGGTCCACTTATTACCTGATAGCTTGATCGCTACCCACACTTCTGGAGAGCGCCATTTCTTGTGTTTGTCTAACAGGACATTTGCCCCTTCTGTATTCAGCTCATCGGCCGGCATTCTTTTGATTTTTCGGGCAGTCGATTTAATTAAGCTAGATGAACCCGGTAACGAGCGATTGATCTCTTCCGCCAGCTTTCCTGAGCGGCGCTCTTTCGCAAGCCCATACAGCTCAACAGTAAAGACTTGAACAATGTCGTCAGATGGCATAGCTCCTGAGGATTCATCCCATGACTTCATCGCCTCAAGAGTATTTGGCACCAACTGAGCGACAGTTGGATGATAGACACTGCGATACAACATCGTAGTAATCGGGGCCAAAAATGAAATAAACACAAACAGAAGCAACGGCAGAGTGAACAAAAACAGCATCAATTGTTTGCTGCGATGTTTCTTCTTACTCTGTGCTAGCTCAGTCAAAGTTAGCGTATTGTCACTCACCATACCGTTTTCATCCTTGAAGGTGTGTCAGATATCAAAGGGATGCCATCACCGATGGCACCCCTCTTCTTAGCAGCAGTTAACTGCAATTATTGAAGTAACCACTCGTTGAATTTCTCACCCAATGTCTCGCCGTAATCAGCCCAGAAATCACCCGATGCTTTCACGCCTTCGTCTAAGTGAGAGGATGGCAGCTTAGGAATTACAGCAGGATCAACATACTGATACGCCGACTTACGAGTTGGGCCATACGCTACCTCAGGCATGCCACTCAGTGGTTTAGAACCTGTCGCAAAGCGAATGAACTCTTCCGCTAATGCTTTCTTCTTGGTCCCTTTCACAATGGCCCAAACATCTAAGTCATACACATGCGAGTCCCACACCATTTCAAAAGGCTTACCTTCACGCTGAATCGCATCAAAGAAACGCCCATTCGCTGATTGCACCATCACAGCGCCACCATCATTAAGCAACTGAGGAGCTTGCGACCAACTGTCGAACCACACAATGTCATCCTTGATGGTGTCGAGCTTGGCAAAGGCACGCTTTTGTCCTTCATCGGTACTTAACACGTCATAAACGTCTTCTTTGGCGACACCATCTGCCAATAACGCCCACTCCAAGTTCACTTGAGGGCGTTTCCTAAAGGCGCGTTTACCTGGGTAGGTTTTGGTATCGAACAGATCTTGAATAGAGCTTGGTTTTCCACCTTGAATGGTGTCATGGTTATAGGCAAACAGTACTGTCCAAACGATGTTACCAACACCACACTCATTGGCTAAAGCTTCTGAGCTAAAGTCATCTTTCGCAGGCGTACCATCATCACCCGGCGGTAGTGTGTCCATTGGGAAAACTTCAAGTAGGCCTTCAGAACACGCGCGCTCTAGGTCAATAACTTCCACATCAATGACGTCCCAGAGCACGTTGCCACTTTCGACTTGTGCCTTGAGCTCGGCAATACCACCAGAGTAGTTTTCTGATAACACTTTGTGTCCGGTACTCGCAGTAAATGGGTCCAGCATATGTTTTTTCTGGGCATCGCCATACGCACCACCAAACGACACTGCCGTCAGTTGATCCGCAACTGCTGCATTGCTCAATCCAAACGCAAGAGCAATAGGAAGCCACTTTTTCATGTTTGTCATCATATTTCCTTTCTTTCCTTGACTAAGGGTGGTCAAGCGCTAACCCATCTGAAATGGACCACGTTAGGCTGGCTTTATCACCGGCCTTGAAGGTCGGTGCTTGTTGATCATTGAGAAGCTTCACCATGACATCTCTTCCGTCTTGCAACTTGAAGAAATAGCGGATGAAATCCCCCACATATAAACGGGTAACAAATGTGGCGAAAACCTGATTCGTGTTGGTCTCATCCTTGTCACCAATAAAGAAGTTTTCCGGGCGAACGGCCAACATGCAGCGCTCACCAATATCTGGACAATTGATAGCTGTTGCCACCACTTGAGTACCATCCGTCAATTCAACATAGGCATGCTCCCCTTCGACTTTTAGGAGAGTGCCAGGAAGATGATTGTTCTCCCCTAGGAAGTCGGCAACAAACGCATTAGCAGGACGCTCATATAAGGTTGAAGGGTCTGCACACTGCTGCACAACGCCATCCTCAAAAACGGCGATCCTGTCTGACATCGTCAAAGCTTCGGTTTGATCGTGCGTGACATAAATGGCAGTAAACCCCAACTGTTCGTGAAGGCGTTTTATCTCAAACTGCATTTGCTCACGTAGATTCTTATCTAGCGCGCCTAGAGGTTCATCCATTAACACAATCGACGGTTCAAAGATCAAAGACCTCGCGAGGGCCACTCGTTGTTTCTGACCTCCAGAGAGCTGCCCTGGATAACGATCACCAAAATGCTCTAGCTCCACGAGCTTTAGAAACTCATGTACTTTTTGCTTTATTTGCTCTTTGGACAGTTTGCGGACTTGTAACGGATAAGCGAGATTTTCAACCACTGTCATATGAGGGAACAGAGCATAATGTTGGAAAACCATGCCAATATTGCGATGGTAAGGCGCGACGTTAGTAATCAGCTCACCATTGACTTCAATACCGCCGCTGGTAACGTCTTCAAAACCAGCTAACATCATCAAACAGGTGGTTTTACCTGAGCCTGATGGCCCTAATAGCGTGACAAATTCCCCTTTAGCAATATCGAGGCTAAAATCTTTCACTACAAAATTGTGCCGGTCATAGCTCTTTTTTACATTCTTAAATTGTACGTAACGACTATCCATGTTTAGTGCCTATCCCTCCGCTCCAAACTCAACCTCAGAAAATTGAGCGCTACTCAAAAAACTAGTTACAATTAACAAGTGAGCAATATTTACTTTAAAAAAGTGTGACTTACACTTTATTTCTTAGGGAAAAGGGGAAGGCGTAAAGTGTGGGATTCTAGATATATCTCGCCTATTATCGGAATCAAATCACACCCACCCGACAAAACTAGAGATATATATCAAAATTAAACATCAAGGCAACATAAAATACTTATTTATAATTCAATCGTTAGACTAAGATCTACAGCTCGTTCTACAAGAACAAACCATACAATATCAACGTGCTACATAAATATTTATGGAAGCGGCTAGCAGCAAAAAGCCAAAGCTTAGCTTTGGCTTTAGTTTAAGCTTTTCTATAACATTCGGTTACCAATGCACATCCAAATCCTGATCAATGCCATTTTGTATGGCCTGCCATTGTTCCATTAGCGAACTGGCTTTTTCAGCGCTGATCGGTTTTTCGAGTGACGCGTTTTTATGGTCATTTACCGAAAGCATATACGATTGTGCACTTAGGTCAGCCTGGATGTTGTGATAGTCCTTGATGCATTGAGCTGTCGTTTGGTTAGGTCCCCAGGCAAGAACCAGTTTGCTACCGTTTATATCCATTGTGATGGCTAGTGAGCTGCAGTCCATGTCATTCTCCTTATCGCTTTTAGAGCTGTTACACCAAAAGCATAGTAGAGCTATTGAAATGGGGCGATATTAATACTCATTCCGTGATCGCCACCGGCATCAACTGACTTTGCATGTACCAAGCTTGCAGTACACTGGATGGTTTCTTGCTCGTGCCTTTATTTTACTGGCTCGCTTCTAGGTTCTTAGCCATTTTTTCAGCGGTGGTATTGAAGCTATCTAGCTCTTCTTTGCTTAGCCCCCGGGCCATCGTTGCGAGTACCTGTTTATCAATAGCTGCCAAACTGGCCATGACCTTCTGCCCTGCTTCTGTAAGCTCCAAGAAATGACTTCGCTTGTCACTTGGGTTTGGTGCTTTAACCAATAGAGACTGCGCTATCAGCGTATTGATCAACCTTGTAACCTGCGCCTTGTCCCTGTCTAAATAATGCGCAATATCGATAGACGTACAGGGTGATTTTTTGGTGATGATCTTCATGACTCGCATATGCATGGGAGCAATATCGTAGTCGAGGCTCTCTATCTGCTCCGCCATCTGACGCTTAAGCGAGTGAACTAAACGAAAGACAGATTCCAAAGACGTGTTTTCAGGCATGATCGATCCTTTCCAAAATATAGTTGACACTATCAACTACTGAGTTTATAGTTGACATTATCAACTTAAATCGAAATTATTTCAAGACTGGAGAAACGAAATGACGACACAAGCAACACTGAGTCCATTAGAGTCAAACGCCTCTCTAGAGACCAACAAGAAAACACCTATCCTTCTTAAAATACTCGTCATGGTAAGTATCATGAGTCTAATTGGAGGAACACTCACCGCAGTTATGACATACATGAATGTCGGACTAGGTAACACATTCATTCAGCAATGGCTATCTTCATTTGCTCTTGCCGCCACAGTAATGACGCCCGTAGGCATGGGAATGATGGCACTGATGACCAAAGTCGTAAGCACACTCCTTCCAGAAAAAAGCGACCATGTTCGCAACTTAGTGACAGGCCTAATTATGGCCGTGTTTATGGAGTCTCTTATGGCGTTTATAACCGCAGCAAACACTGTTGGATTTTCTGATGCTTCCGATTTTACCGTTGGATGGTTTAACGGCTTTATCGCCGCGCTCCCAATCGGCTTAGCAATCATGGTCGTTATGTCGATGACCATAAAACCTAAAATAGAAAAGTTTCTTAAAAGCTAATCCAGTAATCTTTTTTGGAGAACCCTATGAGCAGCAAACACAACCAATACCGTATTACCATTGAAGAAGTAAGCACCAAAGCAGACCGCGAGCTTCAAACGCTAACATTCGAGATTGAAGATCGAGAAGACATGTTCGAAATCATTGAGAGAATGAAGCAAGGCAGCGGGCTAGATGAACAGTCAGCAACTCGCCTAGGGCTTAGCATTCGTCTACTTGGGCCAATGATGATGCAAGATAGAAAGCACCCATTGTTCACAGACTTGATGCCTCATTTCAAAGAGTTCATGCAAAACCTTAAGAAGACAATCAAAGATCAAATTAAGAGTCACTAAACCTATCTAGCCTCGCATCCACGAGGCTTTTCATTTTTCTCTTCCCTCACCCGACATACCTCGAGTTTTTACAAACAGTAACGTCATTTCTATCAAAAAGTGAATGACTTAACGGTGAACACGACACTTAACTGCTAGGGTTTAAGCTCACCCACAGATGAATCTAGGCGATGTATGTCAAAGACAGCGAAATTAGAAAACGAAGACAAGTTGTTCAAAAAGGCACTTGAGGTAGGGTGTAAAATGGCGGCCATGCAGGGTTACCCGATTCATGATCCTTCTGCGAGTCAATCAATGAAAGCCAGGGCGCTGTATCTCTTTTTAGTCGAAGTTCGCCAAATCGTTCCACTACCGGAAGATAAAGTAGATGGACAAAACATCAAAAAACGGCTGGCACTTTGGCTCCATAGCGCGCTGCCGGATAACGATCCTCTCAAATAACAATCACGCGTCGTAACACCACATCTGAGCATAACCAACGGAAAACGGATACAGGAAGGTTGTCATCGACAAAAACGGGGAAATCCAAGATGACTACCGTATCGCCTATTTGAACGATCACTTAGTGCAAGCGCGTGAAGCCGTAGACGATGGCACTGGTACTCTAGAAAGAAAGCGTAAGAAGAGTTTTTATTGGTATCAAGGAGTTATTTCGAGTAACGGGCAGTCACTGTCAGACTAGTTCCCACTCTTTTTTGAATTGGTAAAGAAATCATCAGTCGCGCCCAAACATTCAATAAAACTCTAGTTTCGGCGCGTCTTCAGTGTTAAATTTGTGAAAAAATTAACAGGGAGTTCACGATGAATTCGAAAATCGCAGTGGTAATGGGCTTAGCGTTGGCGACTGTGCTAGCGGGCTGTGCCCCATCAAACGAATATCGTAATAACCAAGAAATTGGTACTAAGATGGAAGACGACGCGAAGCGCGAAAAAGAAATTTGTACGGCGCTTGGAGATATTAACTGCGCACAGCAGCTTTAGTCCAAATGAATCAATAGTAAAAAGGGAGCTGCGGCTCCCTTTTTAGTTAATTTCTTAGCTTAATTTTTCTTGGAATCAACTCTACACCGGGGTTGTAGCGTTTGGCGGACGCATTGAGTGCTAGCTCGAGCGCACTATCGCAGATAAGTTCAAACTGCTGCGGAAGCGAATTGACGCGTAGTGGGAGAAAATCGAGTAGACGATTGTCACCAAAGGTTCCAATCTTCACTCTGCCCATCAGTTCAGGTTTATCAATCAAAACATCGAGTACACCTTCAAGTAGGGTGTAAGAAGTGGTTACCAATGCATCTGGTATATTGCCCTGCTCTATCCACTCCATAAAGACTCGCTTGCCTTCATCACTATTAAAGTGGTCACCATAGGCAACAACAGATTTCAGCTGCTTTTCTTTTATCGCAGTTTCAAATCCCAATTGACGCTCTCGAGAGATGTTTAGTTCTGGCAGGGCACCAATCAAGCCAACTGTATTAACCTTGTTATCTAACACTGATTGAGTCAACTCGTAAGCTGCCCCATGATCTTCACTAATCACGCAGCTAAAGTGCTCATCATCCAAGCTTCGGTCAATCGCAATGACTGGCGTACCGCGCTGCTGAATAGGCAGATAGTAGTCGCTGGCATCGGTAATGGCACTTGCGACAAACAATGCATCAATACGACGAGAAATCAACGCATCGACCACCAGTTTCTCGGTTTGTGGGTCGTCATCGGAGCAGCCAATCAATATTTGAAATCCAGCCTTGCGAGAGTTCTGTTCAAGCAACTTAGCAATACGGGCGTAACTGGTGTTCTCTAGGTCTGGAATGATCAAACCAAAAGAACGACTCTGTCCCGCACGCAGTGATGATGCTGCGTGATCTGGTCGGTAGTTGTGTTCCTCTACCACGGCCATAACTTTGCGCTGAGTCTTTTCTGAAATTCTGTATTTTTGCGCTTTGCCATTGATAACGTAACTAGCGGTGGTTTTCGATACCCCTGCCAGTTTAGCGATCTCGTCGAGTGTCATGTTTCGATCCTTTTCTGTGCGATGGATCATATAAATGAATCCCAAGCTAACTGATGAATTGAATTATATGCTGAATCGGTTCAGTATCAAAGCTGAAAGGATTCAGCAAAGTTCACAGTTTTAAAACTTAGTCCATACTGATAATGGAAAGACAGTGAACATAGGCAATTGAACATAGGCTAAAGTGGCGCCAAGTCTGATGCTATGAATCACGCATCATTACGAGCAATAACGTAATAAAGTCCACCAAAACAACAGCAAAGGACTTGCTGACTTTTTTTTGAGATTTTTGCTGAATCGATTCAGTTGCGCTTAAAGCAGTAAGCATCAAGCCAACATGAATCGGTTCTTTAATAGAATTAAACAGGTGAGCAACTATGCTTCAACTCGACACGAACACGATTACACTGAATCAATCCTCCGACAATAAACTAAGCGCTATCAAAGCGATCGCCGCAGACCTTACCGCTAAGGGTTTGGTGCAAAACGGTTACGTTGACGGCATGCTAAATCGCGAAGGTCAAAACTCAACGTTTCTTGGCAATGGCATTGCAATCCCACACGGCACAACCGATACCCGTGATCTGGTTAAGCAAACGGGCGTTGCCGTTCATCACTTCCCTAACGGCGTAGATTGGGGCGATGGCAATGTGGCGTACGTCGCCATTGGTATCGCAGCTAAGTCTGACGAGCACTTAGGTATCCTAAAGCAGCTAACGAAGATCCTTTCGGCTGACGGTGTAGAACAAAAGCTAAAGCAGGCTAAGAGCGAGAAAGACATCATTGCCCTGCTTAACGGTGACGTGCAGCTTGAAGCGGACTTTGATGCATCACTAATCCAACTTAACTTCCCAGCAAGCGACATGGTTCAGATGGCAGCGGTTGCTGGTGGCCTACTTAAAAACACCGGTGGCGCAGGCGCTGAATTCGTTGCTGATCTCGTTACTAAGTCCCCTACTCACCTTGGTAAAGGTCTATGGCTAGTAAGCAGTGATAAGGCGGTCACACGAACTGGTATGGCGTTTGTTTCTACCATCAATCAGTGCGAACTAGACGGCAAGCCAGTGCAGGCGCTAATCGCTTTTGCCGCTTGCAACAATGCTCACCAACCAATGCTGGACAAAATTACTGAACTGGTATTCAAGCAAGAACAGGACAAGCTGATCTCACTTTCTACCGAACAAGTGCTTGGTTTCTTCACTGGCGAAGACGTTCAAGCGGCAGGCGCTGAAGAAGGCAACGTTGCTGTATTCAAGATCAAGAATGCTCACGGCCTTCATGCTCGTCCAGGTGCTATGTTAGTGGCTGAAGCGAAGAAATTCGAATCGTCTATCAAGGTGTCTAACCTAAATGGCGATGGCAAAGCGGTTAATGCGAAAAGCCTGATGAAAGTTATCGCTCTTGGCGTGAAACACGGTCATGAGCTTCAGTTTAGCGCTGAAGGTGCAGATGCTGCAGAAGCATTGGAAGCGATTGGTAAAGCTATCGCATCGGGTCTAGGTGAAGGCTAAGGAATCTGTTATGACCACTACAAATAAAGTCGTCACCATCACACTCAATCCAGCACTGGATCTCACTGGCAGTCTAGAGACTTTGAACAAAGGTTCCGTCAGCCTAGTGAACCAAGGATCGTTGCACGCAGCAGGGAAAGGCGTAAACGTAGCCAAAGTGCTTAGCGACTTAGGCGCTAAAGTCACAGTGACTGGCTTTCTTGGTACCGATAACCAAGAGCTGTTCTGCCAGCTGTTTGCTGAGATGGGCGCGCAAGACAAATTTGTTCGCGTAGCAGGCTCTACTCGCATCAACGTCAAACTGGTTGAGCAAAGCGGCGACGTTAGTGACATCAATTTCCCTGGTGTTGAAGTTAACGCGGAGGCTATCGCCGCATTTGAACAAACTCTCAACGAGCTCATGGCAGAGCACGATTACTTTGTCTTCGCGGGCAGTTTGCCACGCGGTATCACGCCGGAGCAATGTGCAAGTTGGATTGCGCATCTGCAGCAAAACGGTAAGCGCGTCCTATTCGACAGCAGCCGCGACGCATTAGCTAAAGGACTCGATTCAAAACCTTGGCTAATCAAGCCCAATGATGAAGAGTTGTCACAGTTTGTTGGTCGTCACCTCACCACGCAGGCGCAGTGTTTAGAGGCGGCCGAGTCACTTTCTGACAAGGGCATTGCCAACATCGTGGTTTCGATGGGTGCTGAAGGTGTGCTGTGGTTAGAAAACGGTGAATGGCTACAAGCAAAGCCACCAAGAATGTCAGTCGTAAGCACGGTTGGTGCTGGTGACACGCTCGTTGCAGGCCTATGTTGGGGTCATATGCAATCTAAGCCAAAAACAGAGTTACTTTCTTTTGCAACCGCCTTATCTGCGCTAGCAGTGAGCCAAGTAGGCGTCGGTGTTGCGAGTGTGGAAGAAGTTTTATCCCTACAACAAAAAATAGAGTTACAAAAGCTTAGCCACTAATTTACCTAAGCCTTTGGCTTAGATTCTTGTGGCAAATGGACACGAAGGTCGAACCTATGAAAATTTCAATTATTACCGCTTGCCCTAGTGGCGTAGCAAACAGCATTATCGCGGCAGGTCTTTTAGACCAAGCTGCAAAAGCACTCGGACACGAAGCGAATGTCGAGTGTCATTCTAGTGTGGTGGAAACACAAACTCTGACAGAGGCTCAAATTAACGAGTCTGACGTCATTGTTGTGGCCGCTAACGCACCAGTAGATACTCAGCGCTTCGTAGGCAAAAAAGTCTATCAAGCGAGCATCTCCGAATGCACATCGGATCCAAAAGCATTCCTTGCTGATGCTATCGAAAAAGCGACCAAACTAGAGCAAGGTGTGGCAGTTGCTAAGGCAGCAGACACATCAAGCAGCGCGAAAAAAATCGTGGCTATCACAGCCTGCCCTACTGGCGTGGCGCACACCTTCATGGCAGCAGAAGCGCTTGAAGACGAAGCTAAGCGCATGGGTCACACCATTAAAGTGGAGACTCGTGGCTCTGTCGGTGCGAAGAACCAACTGACGGCCCAAGAAATTGCCGATGCGGATCTAGTGATTATCGCAGCGGATATTGAAGTTCCACTGGATCGTTTTGACGGCAAACCGATGTACAAAACCAGTACTGGCCTTGCTCTTAAAAAGGCGGAACAAGAAATCAATAAAGCACTGGTTGACGCTTCTCCTTACAAGCATACCGCTGGTGCAAGCCAGTCTGGTGCAGCCGAAGAGAAGAAAGGCGTGTATAAGCACCTTATGACCGGTGTATCTCACATGCTTCCTGTCGTTGTTGCTGGTGGTCTTATCATTGCGCTATCGTTTGTATTCGGTATCGAAGCGTTTAAAGAAGAGGGGACGCTTGCAGCAGCACTTATGACCATTGGTGGCGGCAGTGCATTTGCTCTGATGATCCCAGTACTCGCTGGCTACATTGCGTTCTCTATTGCTGACCGCCCAGGTCTAGCTCCAGGCCTTATTGGCGGCATGTTGGCAAGCTCTACAGGCGCGGGCTTCCTCGGTGGTATTGTGGCTGGTTTCCTAGCAGGTTATTCAGCGAAACTGATTGCCGATAAAGTCAGTCTTCCACAATCAATGGAAGCGTTGAAACCTATCTTAATCATTCCGTTTGTGGCGAGCTTGTTCACAGGCCTTGTGATGATTTACATCGTTGGCGGTCCAGTATCTGGCATTATGGCGGGCTTAACTGACTTCCTAAACAACATGGGTAGCGCTAATGCGGTTCTACTAGGTGTACTTCTAGGCGCAATGATGTGTTTCGATTTGGGTGGTCCAGTAAACAAAGCCGCTTACACCTTTGGTGTTGGTCTTCTGGCTTCTCAAACATACGCTCCTATGGCTGCTATCATGGCAGCGGGTATGGTCCCTGCGCTTGGTATGGGTCTAGCAACATTCCTAGCGAAAGATAAGTTTGAAGCAGGTGAGCGTGAAGCAGGCAAAGCATCATTCGTACTCGGTATGTGCTTTATTTCTGAAGGTGCGATTCCATTTGCAGCGAAGGATCCTGTACGCGTTATCCCTTCATGCATGATTGGCGGTGCGTTAACAGGTGCACTATCTATGCTAATCGGTGCGAAACTAATGGCACCTCACGGCGGTCTATTCGTTCTGCTTATTCCTGGTGCAATCTCACCAGTACTGATGTACCTAGTAGCGATTGCGGCTGGTACTGCAGTAACAGGCTTTACCTATGCGTTCCTAAAACGTCGCTCTGATGAGAAAACGCTGGCTGCGGCTTAATGGAACAACAAATTTAAACGATGCCGCCCCCTATACAAGGCATTTTGAATAGCGCTGCACTCGCAGCGCTTTTTTTATCTTAAGCAAACACTCGTCTGCGTAGCCAACTCAGGCTTATCAGGCTCAACGACAGCAACCAAGACCAAGCACCTCCACCGCCTCCGTCACCGCCACCAGAGGTAACTGTTCCACCCTGAAAAATAACGCGGCCGTTCGCTTCTAAATATTCGATGCGATCTTGCTCAGTCACTGTCACAGTGGGTAGTTGCTGACCACTCAGCACACTATCAATCCAGCCTGCGTAATCCGCAATTTCAGTATATGCTGCGGTCACTGCTGAAGTCGCATCACCGCACTCGGCAGGGCCAAAACTGGTTATTCCGACTTGCTTGAACACGCCATTATCATTCCAGTAGATAGGCCCTCCAGAATCACCTTGGCATGTGCCTGCTTTCAGACCATTAACAATAGAAGTCGCACCACTAAAACAAATTTGCTTATCTGTTAGGAAGTTACCGTTGGTAAAGTTGTTAGCGCAGGTAGCATTGGAGACCCAAAATAGATCCGCACGTTGCAAAATATTGGTGCCAGCCACTCCCGATTCCACGTCACCATGCCCTAGCGCAACGAATGAGGCGAGCCGACTTCTATATTGACTCGACTCTGTAGATCTGGCGCGTGAAACCGCGCTTCCCCCCGACACAGAGTTCTCTAGACGAATAATTGCAATGTCATTGGGAAGCAGTTTGGTAATGTTGTTTTCAAAGCTCGGGTGGAAGAACACCGCTTCAGCGCGCTGTTTTTCGGCGTTAAGAAATTGGTTCTCGTTCTCCAGACCGACAACAGCACTGGTGAACAATACGGCGCCTTCGTCATAACTATTAAAACTCGATAAACAATGTCCTGCAGTCAGAACATGGCGGCTATCAAGTAGCGTGCCGGCACAATAGGCGCCTGAGGAATAACGTCCGTCGTACTCCAACGAATCAATAAAAAGGCTAACGAAAGATGGAAAGTCTAAGATCGACGCATTAGTGCCATTCACTATCATTGGGGCGATGTCAACCTTTGGGGCTCCCTCGCCTTCAGGAGAAACATTACTTTCGGCATGCACTAAACCCGCCACCAAACCTAGCGGCAGCACCAATCTTGTAAGCAACCCTAGTTTCACGTTTAGATTCATTCGGAATCTCCTTTTCTGAATAATCTGTGGGTGTTAACGTGATTTAGCTCTCAGTTTCAGTATAGGGTGTTACGAACGATATAGTAGGTTCGATTAGGCATGTCTTAACAATGAGTCAAAGAAGATCAAAAACGCCGAGCAAATAGCTCGGCGTTATCACCAAATATAACTTCTGAAAAATCTATCCAGCGACCAGCTTTCGTCTTGACCAACCGACATAAGCAAGCAGCGCTGAGAATATCCAAGGTAAGCTTCCGCCACCACCGTCACCATTCCCGTCTACCGTGTTGGGCTTTGGTGATACTTTTTCACCAAACTCAACGCGCTCTTGCTCTGTAGGGTGATAAGTTGGCACCTCGTGCCCGGCTAACACACTTTCAATCCAATCATAATGCTGTGCTACTTCAGTAAACACAGAAGTTACAGGGAGTTCAGGGTCACCACATGTTGAAGGGCCAAAGCTGGTGATACCAATTTGCACCAAATGTCCGTTATCATTCCAGTACACAGGTCCACCGGAATCTCCTTGGCAAGTGCCACCATTCAAGTTAGTTACGTCACTGTAACTGCCAGAAAAACAAATATAGTCATCACGTACGCCGTTCAAACCAAAAATTTGGCATTGGCTATTGCTAACATAGTTGAGTGCCACCTTAAGTAGCTGCGTAGAATCATCTTCGTGAGAACGAGTATCACCATGCCCTACAGCCACAAAGCTTGCTGGCTGGTAGCGATAATCTCTTTGAGAACCGTAACTGACAGGCTCGCCAAGTGAGGCAGGCGTTTCCAGTTTCAAAATCGCAATGTCATTGCGCCAAAGATAATCTTCCCCATCTCTGTAATCCGGGTGAAGATAGATTTCAGCAATGCGCAATCGCTCGGCACTGTTGGCATTATCAGTATTCTGTAGCTTGGTTACCGCAACAGTAAACAATTGGTTCCAGCGAGCGGCATTATCACTGCCGTAAAAACAGTGCGCAGCGGTTAATACATAGTCTTGATTGAGTAAAGTGCCACCACAAAGAGGCCCTTCAAGCAAGTAATCTGTATAGGCAACGGGATCCGAAAATAAAGACACAAATGAACGATAGTCATCGATATCGGCTACATTTCCATTAACGATGTATGGTGCAACCGACGTACTATTTTCAGCAGCAATTATTGGGTCTGCATTAGAATGAAGTGCGAAAAAGCTAGTCGATAAAACCGCAGCGGCAATTGCACCACGGGTAGAAAAACGTCGCAACACGAAACGGTACTCCTTGTCATGTGTGTCATGATGCTGCATATAGAGCAGCATTCTTTATCTAGGTGCAATAGTAACGTCCTTATTAATCACGTTTTTTTGCACTTCTCACAGCATGACAAAATTCATACAAAAAAGCACCACTGGATGACAGTGGTGCTTTTGGGTGACGCTCAGATTAAGAAATTAACCCTAGTAGTCAATCTACGCTGAAGCTCAATTAGCCTCGGTAATAACGCTGCGGCACAAACGGCATTTTCTCAACTGTCATAGCAAGCTTTTTACCTCGTACTTCTGCAAACACTTCTGTACCAATTGCCGAAAACTCAGTCCTCACGTAACCCATAGACACTGGTTTTCCAGCCGTTGGACCTGCTGTGCCGCTGGTTACGATACCAATTTCGTTGTCGTCAGCATCAAACAGCTTCGCACCTTCACGCACTGGCGCTTTAGTTTGACCAATCAAACCTATACGCTTACGAGCCACATCTTTGGTTTCAATTTGGTTCAGAATAATATCCGCGCCTGGGAAGCCACCCGCACGCTCACCGTCATTACGACGCACTTTCTGAATGCCCCACAGCAGACTTGCTTCTACAGGCGTGGTCGTTGTGTCTAGATCATGACCGTACAAGCACAGACCACACTCAAGGCGAAGCGAGTCACGCGCACCAAGACCAATCCATTCTACTTCTTCATATTCTGTTAGCGCTTGTGCAAGAGCTTCCGCATTCTCAGACGGTACTGAGATTTCGTAGCCATCTTCGCCCGTGTAACCAGAGCGGCTAACAATGCACTCAACGCCATTAATATCCAATTTACGAACATCCATAAACAGCATATCAGCCACTTCAGGCTGAATACGAGCCAAAACCTCAGCCGCTTTAGGACCTTGCAGTGCAAGCAGAGCGCGATCTTCGATCACTTCCATCTCAACACCTTCATCAAGGTGTGCTTGAAGGTGAGCAATATCTTGCTCTTTACATGCCGCATTGACGACAACAAACAGATGATCGCCTAGGTTTGCCACCATAAGATCATCCATGATGCCGCCTTGCTCATTAGTAAAGAACGCATAACGCTGCTTACCCGCTGGCAGGTCAATAATATCGACAGGAACCAATGTTTCGAGGATTTTAGCGGCGTTTGCACCGTGCAGACGAATTTGTCCCATGTGCGACACGTCAAACAATCCAGCAGCATCACGACAGTGAAGGTGCTCCTTCTTAACACCCAATGGGTATTGTACTGGCATATCGTAGCCAGCAAATGGCACCATCTTAGCGCCAACACTTACGTGTAATGCATGCAAAGGTGTTTTCAATAGATCTTGGGTTGCTTGTTCTTGAGCCATTGTAATCTCCATTGGGTTGGACCACATTTCAGTGAGTCCTGCTCCTGTTGTAAGGTGAGTGGTTCACTATCTTTATCTGCGCAAGTTTGCTGACTTACACACGCTCGATGGATTCAATCGGTATCCATAAAATGAGTAACCTGAATGGTGAAGAGTTCACCACCAGGAAACCATGTTTCCTATAGTGAACAAGAATGCGGGTATTTTTCTCATTTAACAAGATACAAACACCGCAAAATGTGACACTTAACATCCTATTCACAGAATTAAAGTCAATAAAAAAGCGCCATTTCGACGACCTTACCGTCAAAACCGCGCTAGTTCAGAGCATTTTCGCAACAAAGCAAACGTTTGCTTTCATTATACGAAACTCAATCAATTGATGATTATTTCGCCGTCACCCAAAGAATATGGGCGTCTTCTTCACTGGTTGAGATGAGCATGTGGCCCATGTTTGCATCGTAGTAAACACTGTCCCCTTCGCTCATGGTCATCGGTTCATAAAACTCGGAAAAGAAGGTGACTTGACCCGACAGAATCAGCAAAAACTCTTCACCATCATGCCTTACCCAATCACTATATTCTTCAAAAGCGCGCGCTCTCACTGTGCTTTTGAATGGCATCATCTTCTTGTTTGATAATTGCGTTGCCAAAAGCTCGTGTTCGTAGGTTGGTGTTGGGTGGGGTTTCCCCTCACCTCGCCTAGTAAAGTCACGACGACCCGCTGCGACCTTTTTCTTTGGTGGTTCAAAGAGTTGCGGCATGTCTATATGCAGACCTGATGCCAGTTTTTGCATCGCCTGAAAGGTTGGAGAGATCTGCTCGTTTTCAATCTTACTCAGTGTCGAGCGCGCAAGCCCTGTTCGCTGGCTCGCTTCCTCAAGCGTGAGTCCCATCTTAGAACGAATGTCCTTGATGCGTTCACCCAGTTTGAGAGGCTCTATATTTTCGTCCACTGACTCACGAGCCAGCGTTAAGGACGGATACTCATCATAGATGTCTTCTGACATGCGATCCTTCTTTTTCATGACTTCCTGTTTTGCAAATTCATTGTTGCATGAAGCGACTTCTATATTAAAGACCAAGTATAAAAATAAAGCGTGCTCTCGGTAACATTTTCGGAAACTGTGTTTCCTATAGGAAATTTCTGATTGATTGTTTGAGCCGACAGAGGTATGTTATCGGCTTGTTAGATGAAGAGATGCACTTACGCGCTGGTGAGTCAACGGAAGTCCTTTACTCGACAGCACGTTTACTGAATGATTTTTGTCCTACTTATTGGGACTAATTCGCGCCGCTGTTTTGAACAGTTTGCCTGTTCTTACAGTACTAAGACACGACGCAATCGACACCATGAAAAACACAAACGTCGATTGAACAATGGAAGGTTTACCGCCATGAATGCTCAGTACTCAAAAAGCTATCCAAATCACAGCCTAGAAAACTTCTTCTCAACCAACTTGTCTGCGACAGACGATGCTGTGTTCACCGGAATCCAAGCAGAGTTCGCTCGCCAGAATGACCAAATCGAGCTAATTGCTTCTGAAAACATCGTTTCCAAAGCAGTTATGCAAGCACAAGGCACTTGCCTAACCAATAAATACGCAGAAGGCTATCCAAACCGTCGCTATTACGGTGGTTGTGAGCATGTTGATACTGTAGAAGCTATTGCTATCGAACGTGCAAAGTCTCTTTTTAAGTGCGAATACGCAAACGTTCAACCGCACTCTGGTGCTCAAGCCAACGGCGCAGTAAAACTGGCGCTACTTCAACCTGGCGACACCATCATGGGCATGTCTCTTGATGCCGGTGGTCACCTTACTCACGGAGCGCGCCCTGCACTTTCTGGTAAATGGTTTAATGCCGTTCAATACGGTGTGGACAAAGAAACCCTAGAGATTAACTACGACGACGTACGTGCTCTAGCTGTTGAACACAAGCCAAAAATGATCATCGCTGGCGGCAGTGCGATTCCACGCGTTATCGACTTCGCTAAGTTCCGTGAAATCGCGGATGAAGTTGACGCAATCCTAATGGTCGATATGGCACACATCGCAGGTCTGATTGCGACAGGTGCGCACCCAAGTCCATTACCGCACGCACACGTTGTCACCACGACAACGCACAAAACACTGCGTGGCCCGCGTGGTGGCATGATTCTTACTAACCACGAAGACATCATTAAGAAAATAAACTCAGCGGTATTCCCGGGTCTTCAAGGCGGTCCGCTGATGCACGTGATTGCGGCAAAAGCAGTTGCGTTCGGTGAGGCGCTAGGCCCACAATTTTCAACTTATATCGATTCAGTGATCGCGAACGCAAAAGTACTTTCTGAAGTATTGCAAACTCGCGGTTGCGACATCGTGACTGGCGGCACTGATACTCATCTTATGCTGGTTGACCTACGTCCGAAAGGACTCAAAGGTAACAAAGCTGAAGAAGCCTTAGAGCGTGCCGGTATCACATGTAACAAAAACGGCATCCCGTTCGACACAGAAAAACCTATGATTACATCGGGTATTCGTTTAGGGACGCCAGCGGGAACCACCCGTGGTTTCGGCACTGAAGAATTTAAACTCATTGGTGAGTGGATTGGTGACGTGTTAGACGGCCTAGTAGAAAGCCCAGAGGGCAATCCAGAGGTCGAGAAACGCGTACGTAAAGAAGTGAAGGCGCTGTGCGCTCGCTTCCCGCTCTACACTTAAAGAACAAAACATCCTTAATTTTGGAGATAAAGCAATGGACAACACTTTGAAGTTTTCTGACAGCCACGAATGGGTACGCGACAACGGTGACGGTACTGTGACTATCGGTATTTCAGAGCACGCTCAAGAAATGCTAGGTGACGTAGTATTCGTTGACCTACCAGAAGTAGAAGACGAAATCGAAGCAGGTGAAAGCTTCTCTCTCGTTGAGTCTGTAAAAGCAGCATCTGACATCTACGCACCAGTAACAGGTGAAATCGTTGAAATCAACGAAGAGCTAGAAGACAGCCCAGAGCTTATCAACGAAGAGTCTTACGAAGGTGGCTGGATCGTTAAAGTGAAAATGTCTGATGCTTCTGAGCTAGACAATCTTAAGAGCGCTGAAGAATACCTAGCGTCTATCGAAGACGAATAAGCAACACTCACAATAAGCTGCCTGCGGTTGGGCAGCTTATTTTTTTAAAGATCTCGCAGAGGATCTTTGAGAAGGTAAAGGAACCATGACTGAATTACTCAACAGCCTAAGCACACAAAACGAATTTGTTGCTCGCCACAATGGGCCAAACAAATCTGACCAACAGAAAATGCTGGACGCGATTAACGTTCTAAACCTAGACACGCTTATCGACGAGACTGTCCCAGCGCAAATCCGCCTAGAACAACCAATGACGCTCGACGCTCCAATGAGCGAAGCGGACATGCTGGTAGAAATGAAAAAGTTCGCGGATTTGAATCAAGTAAAACGCACATTCATCGGTCAGGGTTACTACAACACCTTCACACCAAATGTGATTCTGCGAAACGTTCTAGAGAATCCAGGTTGGTACACGGCGTACACGCCATATCAGCCTGAGATCTCACAAGGTCGCCTTGAGTCGTTGCTTAACTACCAGCAAATGGTCATGGACCTTACGGGTATGGAGATTGCGAACGCATCTTTGCTTGACGAAGCGACGGCAGCAGCAGAAGCGATGACGCTTTGTAAGCGTGCTGGTAAGAGCAAGAGCAAAGTCTTTTTCGTGGCCGATGACGTTCACCCACAAACACTAGAAGTTGTGAAAACTCGTGCTGAGTTCATCGGCTTTGAAGTACAAGTAGGTTCCTTAGAATCTCTTCCAGAACAAGACGTATTTGGCGCGCTCGTTCAATACCCAGGCACAACAGGTGAAGTTCGCGACCTAACCGACATCATCGCTGCTGCGCAAGCGAACAAAACACTTGTTACCGTTGCAACTGACCTACTTGCTTCAGCACTGCTTAAGCCAGCTGGTGAGATGGGCGCAGACGTAGTTATCGGCTCCGCACAACGCTTTGGCGTACCAATGGGCTACGGTGGTCCACACGCAGCGTTCATGGCAACCAAAGATAAGCACAAGCGTACTATGCCAGGTCGTGTCATCGGTGTATCTATCGATACCAACGGTAATCAAGCACTGCGCATGGCAATGCAGACTCGTGAGCAGCACATCCGCCGCGAGAAAGCGACATCGAATATCTGTACTGCGCAAGCATTGCTAGCCAATATGGCAGCATTCTACGCGGTATACCATGGTGAAGAAGGTCTTAAGACTATCGCTCGCCGTACGCACCACATGACAGCAATTCTAGCGGCTGGTCTAACGAAAGCAGGCTATGAATTAGCTCACAACAGCTTCTTCGATACCATTGCCGTTAACACTGGTGACAACACAGACAAGCTGGTTCAAAAAGCGCTAGCCTCTGACATCAACCTTCGTCAGCTAGAAGGCCAAATTGGTATCAGCTTCGATGAAACAACGACTATCGAAGACATCAATGTTCTATTTGCTGTATTTGAAGTAAAAGAGAGCGTTGAAGCTCTATCTACAGAAATTGCTGGCAACGAGTTTGCAGCGATTCCTGAAAACTGTCGTCGTACCTCTCGCTACCTAACCCACCCTGTGTTTAACACTCACCACAGTGAAACACAGATGATGCGTTACCTAAAACAGCTAGAGAACAAAGACTTCTCACTGACGCACGGCATGATCCCACTAGGCAGCTGCACCATGAAGCTAAACGCAGCCGCAGAAATGATTCCGGTAACGTGGCCTGAGTTTGGCTCTATCCACCCATTCGCACCACTTGATCAAGCAGCAGGCTACACAGCCCTAGCGGATGACCTTAAGAAGAAGCTTTGTGAAATTACAGGCTACGATGAGTTCTCACTTCAGCCTAACTCAGGCGCATCGGGTGAGTACGCAGGTCTAATCGCGATCCAGCGCTACCACGAGAGCCGTGGTGAAGGTCATCGTAACGTGTGTCTGATCCCAAGCTCTGCGCACGGTACTAACCCTGCAACGGCGTCTATGGTGTCAATGAAAGTAGTTGTCGTTAAGTGTGACGACAACGGCAACATCGATACTGACGACCTAGCAGCGAAGATCGAGAAGCACCGTGATAATCTATCAAGCATCATGATCACCTACCCTTCTACGCACGGCGTATACGAAGAGCATGTGAAAGAAGTATGCGAGATGGTTCACGAAGCTGGCGGTCAGGTTTACCTAGATGGTGCGAACATGAACGCTCAGGTTGGTCTAACGAACCCAGGCTTCATCGGTTCAGACGTATCGCACCTAAACCTACACAAAACCTTCTGCATCCCGCACGGTGGTGGCGGTCCAGGTATGGGTCCTATCGGTGTTAAATCACATCTAGCACCATTCCTACCAGGTCACATCGAAAACGGTGTTGAAGGCGAAGACTACGCAGTGTCTGCAGCCGATCTTGGCAGCGCTTCAATTCTACCAATCTCGTGGGCATACATCGCGATGATGGGTGAAACTGGTCTAACGGATGCAACGAAAGTCGCTATCTTAAATGCAAACTACGTGATGGAGCGTCTACTTCCACACTATCCTGTTCTTTACCGTGGCACCAACGGCCGCGTAGCACACGAATGTATTATCGACATTCGTCCGCTGAAAGAAGAAACTGGCATCAGCGAAGAAGACATCGCTAAGCGTCTAATGGACTACGGCTTCCACGCGCCAACTATGTCGTTCCCTGTTGCGGGCACACTCATGGTTGAGCCTACCGAGTCAGAAGATCTTGAAGAGCTAGACCGTTTCTGCGAAGCGATGATCGCTATCCGCGAAGAAATGACACAAGTGAAAGACGGCGTATGGCCACTAGACAACAACCCACTAGTGAACGCACCACACACCCAAGTTGACCTTTCAAAAGAGGAATGGAACCGCCCATACTCTCGCGAACTAGGCTGCTTCCCGTCTGCTCACCAGAGAGCTTGGAAGTACTGGCCAACGGTGAACCGTGTCGACAACGTATACGGTGACCGTAATCTGATTTGTTCTTGTCCTTCGATTGAGAACTATGAAGATTAATGAAGTTGGTTAACTTCTAGAAATTGAAAAGCGAACCTTTGTGGTTCGCTTTTTGGTTTTGAGAGCAAGGAATAATAGAGTCATAACCCCAACCTACTTACAAACCACCCTTGGACAAAAATAGTTTACGTCCGTTCGTATTTAACATACCCCAAGTAGCCGTCATCCTCACGAAAGTGAGGATCTCCTACTGCGTGTAGGTAACTGAAAATATTTGACTAAGTCACGTAAGTTAGCTTCTCGACGCGCTGAGTGAGATCCCCTTTTTCAAGGGGATGACGGTAATCTTGCAGATGGCTTTAAGCACTATATGGTGCAGAAACGGTTTAGACCCACTTAACTAAACCGTTTCTATAAAGCTAGAAAGAACCCTCCAGCCATAATCTAGGGTTATCAACCCTACTAACGAAAACTAGGAATAATCGCTGGGATCCCAGGAAGCAAGCCCACCAACGCCATCACACTACTTAGCACAATAAACATGATTCCAGGCAGCACCCAACGGCTCATTTTACTGAGTTCACCGCTACGTTCTTTACACCCGACCAAGCCTAAGTTGTCCAACAGCATGGTGAGAGACCAACCAAATGCGGGGTTAACTAGCACCGATGAAAACACGACGATTGCTGCTGATTGTGTGGTTTTCCCTTCACGCGTCATTTCCATTCCTGCCTCTAGCAACGGGACAAATACCCCAACAATGAGCGCCACACACAGGACAGGTTGCCATATCGCTAGATCCATTGGGTACCCCCAAACCGCGGCGATGATACAGAACAGTGCCGTTAGCAATGCGCCTGCTGGTATAGGTCGTTTAGCAATTGCTGCTGGCACGATATAAGTGCCCCACGAAGAAGTAAAGTTAGTGCCACCGAGCAGAGAGCCGAACGTTTGACGAATTGATGCCGTGGTCATGGTATCGTCGATGTTCATGTGCACTTTTTCTGTACGCTCTGGATAGCTGATTTTCTGAAACACTTGATGGCCTAAAAAATCCGGTGACCACATCGCCACTGCCAAAATAGCAAACGGCAATACCACCATGAAGTGCTCAAGCGTTGGTAGGCCTAGCATCCAGCCAGTATCTTCTCCCCACCAATACATAGGGTTCATGTTGGGTAAACCAGGCTCGGTTTGAAAAGAGAACGGAGCACCCATAGCAAACGCTAATGTCCCACCTAGCAAGCAACTAAGCGGAACGGCAAGCCAGCGCTTACGAAAATGTTCCAACAAGGCATATAAAATAATGGTGCAGAAGATCACGACAAAAGCGATGTGGCTCATTCCGATTCCCTCAGCCCAAGCGAACAGCTTTTTAACTTGAGAAGCGGTTCCAACAAAACCTAAGTAGAGCAATAGCCCGCCACAGACCCCTTTACTGGTGAGGTTGGCCAACATACTGCCACCTTTACTGATGGCTAAGACTAAGCCAAAGGCGCCAATCAACAAACCAAACGCCATAGGATGCCCCCCGGCTGCTACAACAATGGGGATTAGGGGGATAAGCGGGCCGTGTGTACCGGCGAGGTTAGCAGTCGGTAAGAGAAAACCGGAGAAAAGAATTATAAAAACAGAAGCTATGAGTAGTTCATAACGCACGTTTTCTAAAACAAAGCCCTCATTAAGCCCTAGCGCGCCAGCAAACGTTGCGGCAATAGCTCCCACCATAACCACTTTACCAATGGTCGCCGCCATCGCAGGGATAGTGTCCTCGACCTCAAGTCGATAGTCTTTAAAAGGCAAATTGGGACGCCAGCGTTTAGGCGCCATGATTTGTAACTCGTGCTCTAAATACTGTTCTCGGGATGAAAATTCTGATCTTGGTTTATGTTGTTGTTCGTAGGTGAGCTCACCCTCATTGGCTTGAGGCTTATCTGTTCGTATATGTTTGGACTCTAAAATACTGCTCATTGTGATTCCTTTCGTTCACACTCTATGGTGTGTTGTACCAGCAAACGTTATGGTTCACTGCACAAAGGTTAAGCGAATCGTTTCTCACTCTTTTCTACTTTAAAGAGTTGGCTGACTCTTCGTCATGAAACCTTGAAATACAGTCGCTAGTACCATATACCAAACGAAAAAAAACAAATAGCCTCAGATAGTTAGACATTAGTCGTAGAGTACAACAGCTAGCATGATCTTTATGCAATTAGATGTCCCTAAATCAAGAAGTGACAATCCGCTCTGGCTATTGATGCCATATCTCTCTTTCCAAATACCTAGCTACCATTTCCTTTGTTTACTACTGGGATTAAAGGAGGGAGGTCCTGAGGGGGATTGGAGGTAGGTGTCGGGATGCAAGGCCTATCGCACAGTTTTTGTTGCGGAATGTTGTTCGACCATAAAAGCAAGCATGTCATCACTTAAGCAAGATTTGCTGACGTATTGGCGCTGTTTACCCATGTGAAGGATAAGCCCTAAATCACTTTGCTGCAGTTGGTCGATATCACTCCATGCAATGGTATTATTAACGTTACCACTTTTATAAGTTACGCCTTTGGCATCGGCCTTAAGTTCCACTTTACTTCCGGCAGTCGAGCCAATGTTCTGACGCCACACCCACCAGCCTCTTTTAAAGTAAACGCTTAAAGCCTCAACAAAACTCAACACAATAAAGAACCAACCTACATAGCCATTAGGCAGTAGCTCAAACTTAACCAATACCGAACCAAAGAGAAGAAATAGCGCGGCTTTGTAGTAAGATTTAGGGAACTCAGTTGGGTTACTGGTTTGCTCGTAACACTCAGCAAAAAACGCTTTGTTGAGTGTATATTCTGCGGTGAATTCTTGGTTGTTGGACATATGCGGCTTCTTTGAGGCTTCTTTGAGGCTTCTGTGAATGACTATCCGATGTTGCGACATCGTAACTCAACTATTGTATCTCTTCTATCGACGTTTCTTTAGCTGTTTCAATGCATTTTTGTAAATTAATAGTACCTAGAACAAAGAGAGTCACGCCTTTAATTAAGCGACTTAGTTGAAATACCAACACTCAAACATAGAATTTTCACCCCATTAGATCCATAATCCCCTCCCCTAAGGGTTACTCCCCCCAACCACCAAACAAAGTAAGTAGTACAACAGCAATGACAATAAAGTCTAAAGTCGTTATCGGCCTACATAACCCGAAGAGCCCAACCAATGTCGGCGCAGTAATGCGCGCGGCGGGGTGTTATGAAGCTAGCGAAGTGCGTTATAACGGCACGCGTTATAACCGAGCCGTTAAGTTTCAAACCGATACCCAAAACATTCAAAAACAAATTGCTTTGGTAGAGAAGGAAAATCTCACCGCGGACTTGGCCAATGACGTAGAAATCGTTTGTATTGAGTTTGCTGTAGGTGCGAGCTCTTTGCCTCACTTTGAACACCCTGAGAAAGCCATTTATGTATTTGGCCCCGAGGATGGTTCACTACCACAAGAGATCGTCGATACAGCCCATCACGTGGTTTATGTGCCGACGAATGGCTGCATGAATCTCGCTGCGACAGTGAATGTGGTTTTGTATGACCGCCTAGCGAAAACCATGGGCACGATCGATGACCACGAAAAGGTCATCGCAAATCGAGACAATAAGAACCGTTTAACAGTGAAAACGATTTAAGCCACTATACTGGTTATAGCTACCCTATCCTTCTTATAGATATCTCTGCGCGGCACAGTTTGCTACACTCCGCCCATTGATAAGTGAGACCCTTAAAATGATGACTGACGAAGAAAGAATTGAACTGCAACAAAACAACCCACTGCACGGGCTAAAGCTTGAAACCATGTTGCAAGAGTTGGTGGATTTTTATGGATGGGACATTCTAGATACGGCAATGCGCTTCAACTGTTTTAATACTAAGCCTACGATTGCGAGTAGCGTGAAGTACCTAAAGAAAACTGAGTGGGCGAGAGAAAAGTTAGAGAACTTTTATCTATACCGATTTAAGCGGATGCCAAGAGCGAGCGCGGAAGAATACAACATTCCGCCAAGAGCACGTACCTTCCCACACGGCCTTGAACCAAAAGAGCCAATGGCACTCACTGTTGAATCGATTCTTAAATCACAAGCAAAAGCGGCCACTGCATTTAAAAAGCGCTCAGGGCGCGGGCGTCCACCACGTAGATAACACTAGACAATTTACTCTCTACTTGAAACACAAAAGAGCTCAACTGCCTAAGAGCGTGCTTTTTCAAGCATTAGATTGATTTGGAAACACCATCAATGTCACCCCGCGAGACGCGGGGTGAACATCAAAAAGTGCTTTTCGCATTAGAACATAGCTTCAACACAATCACTTGGATGACTACCCACTAAGCCATGACTCGCACCTTTGATTTGAGTGCACCGAGCGTTAGGGAGTAAGTTATTTAGATGGCCCGCGATAGCATGCGCCACGGTATTGGATTGACTTCCGAACACAATGTCTGTCGGAACGTTCATGGACACAAGGTCGAAACCTTCTTCAGGGAAAGTGGTGCATATATCCCAATGGCGAACGTTGTTTTTCACCAGCGTTGCCATCATCTTTTTTACTTGGTCTGGAAAATGAGCAAATTCACTCCTGCCACTCCAAAAATCAATAACCTTGCTACACGCTTCATCTTGATTTTTCTCTACTGACGATAGGTAATCGTGCAAAAAATCATCAACAACCTTCATCATAGGCCGATCATTTTCTAGCTCCAGAACCCATGTTGCTACAGGTTCAAACAAACTGAGTTTTGAAATTCTTACATGTTTCTTTAGCGCCAGAGCTAACGCTACGACACCACCATAAGAGTGTCCGACCAAATGGATTGGCTCCTTGCACTCTTTCGCAATAATCGCTTCGATGATGCTAAGTTCAGTTTCCACCATAGCGCAATCAAAATCATTCGGCTGCAAAGCACCACCGTGTCCAGGTAGTTTGATGAGAATACAGCGGTGTCCTTTGGGAATAAGCGGTAACATTCGCTTCCAAGTAGACGTCGTTGCATAAGAACCATGGATCATTACCATCGGGCACCCTTCACCGTATGATTCATAGTACTGTTCTAGATCTATGTTGCTTCCCATACCACCACTCACCCTTACTGAGTCACATTTATTTAACGATATAGAAACAATGTTAATCTGATTAGAACGATGTCCCTATTCCCCAATCTGGGGATAAGGCGATTGCTAGATACTCTTTGTAAGATCAAAGAAACGCTAGAATTGATTTGGCTATTTGAAAGCCTATTGAACTACAAAAAAGCCTTACTTGATGCATCAAATAAGGCCTAAAAACTGCGTTTGAAATTCTGATAAAGGCGGCAGATTAGAAAGTGAACTCACAACCAGCCACTGTCTTCATTCTATTGACTGCGTTTTGTCTTCTTTTTGCCAGTGCCAGCGGGCTTCGCTCGTGGCTTCATTGGCGCAAAGTACGCTTCACTTTGATCGTCTTCTACTTCAAATCCAGCGACTTGCTCCCTTTCTAGGCGAAGCTTGTTTTTCTTCTCGATCACTTTGAAGTGATGATAGTCATCATAATCAATAAGCGATAACCCTAAACCAACTTCACCAGCACGGCCGCTTCGGCCGATACGGTGCATATAGTCAGCAGGACTGCGTGGAAGATCGAAGTTAATGACCACAGGCAATTTTTCGATATCTAAACCACGTGCAGCAATATCGGTTGCAATAAGCACTTGGATCTCGCCCGACTTGAAGCCTTCCAGTACGCGAGTACGAGCACCTTGTCCTTTGTCACCATGGAAAACCTCCGCTGTAATACCGCGCTTTGATAGCTTTTGAGCCAAGTGGTTACAGGCATTTTTCGCATTCACAAATATCAGTGTCTGGCGCCATTGGTGTTCCTTAATCAAATGAGCAAGTACTGCCGTCTTCTGACCTTTGTTCACGCTAAATACGCGTTGTACCAAGGTGCTGGCTTCAGCACTTTGCAATTGAACTTCAACCGGATCGTTCAATAAACCTTGAGCCAGAGTGGTCACTTTTTCAGGGAAAGTGGCAGAGAACAGCAAGGTCTGCTTTTGCTCTGGCAGCAGCGCTAGGATCTTGTTGAGCTCTTCGGTAAAACCTAGGCTTAGCATACGATCCGCTTCATCCAGAACCAGTGTTTTTACTTGGTCTAACTTAATCGCATTGCTGGAAACGAGATCCAAGAGACGACCCGGCGTGGCTACAATCACATCCGCGCCACCACGAAGAGCGAGCATTTGAGGATTAACCGATACACCACCAAAGACCGCAACCGTTTTGATCTTATCTCTTAGATGGTAAGAGTAAGATTTCACATTGTAAGCCACCTGTGAGGCCAGCTCGCGAGTTGGCACTAAAATCAGATGCGACACATAGTTGCCACGACGACTCGCTGAACTTTCTTGTTGATAGACCTTTTGAAGGATCGGCAACGCAAAAGCAGCAGTTTTACCAGAACCTGTATTAGCACCACCAACAATATCTCGTCCTTCAAGTACTTGAGGAATAGTATGAGATTGAATTGGGGTCGGTTGGCTGTACTCTAACGCTTCTAGGCGCTCAACGAGGGTTGGAATCAGTCCAAGGTCGGTAAATGTGGCTTGCTTTGTGGTTTCAGTCATTACAATTGGTGGCTCAATGCTAGATAAAGGCCGTGTATCTTATGCTATTTGCCGCGATGGTGTTAGTAAAAATGAGTTTAACCTCCGACTAACTAACGCAGCAATCACGACAAGAGCGACTATGAGGATTATCCCAACAACAAACATCTTGTGAAAAAGCACTTTCTCACGACGCATTGTAAGAAAGCAGATCTCGCACGAGATCTGTGATGTAGAGCCTACCCGAAGGTAGGCTTAAAAACCTAATTAACCACCCTACTACACACGACATAAGTAATGAGTGTTTTCGAACTCACTACGCTGTCAGAGCGAACACCTGCAAGCCATCCGTTTCCATAAGGTCGACTTTGTCTTATGTGGCCCACACCTAAAGAGCCACTGACATAAAAACCACCGCCCGTGGCCTTGTAACCACTTCCACTGCAATAGCGGCTAAGATTGACATACTGTACAGTCCAGAAGCTGGCAGGTATCGTTCGTTGTCCTGATCTTCCTGGCTATCTACCAACTCATCTATCTGATTTTGCAGTATCACAATCGCTTCATCCAAATTCATTTGGACGACGTCTATACGCTCTTGCAACGCCTTAAAAGGTTGACCGTTGGTGCTTCCCTGTTCCTTAGAGGCTGCCATTGCAGCCGTACTTGTTCCAATAAGCATCGTTGTCAGCAGAAACGCTGCTATCGTCTTATATTTCATGTGTCATTCTCCAGTCTAGCCAAATTCCAATTTAGGCAATTCGTTCCTAACTCATAACATCGACTACGTAAGAATATTGCCTTCGGTTATTTTTAATCACACGGTTTGCGTGCAGATTTATTCGAATGGTGCAACAAAATATAAGCTAGTGGATTAGGGATCTAAGCCCATCTCCACTTTCATTTTTGGAACCAACATCACCACAATTGATAGATTGGTCACTAGTAAGGGCTATTCTCGTACGGTAGATCTAGTCATTCGCCTGCTTTTCAAATGCAAACACGGTTTCTCCATCTTTAATGGTTTCCAGCACAGTAATATGTTTGATGTCGTCAGCGTTAACCTCAAGTGGGCTAGCATCAAGAATCACAAAATCTGCACGTTTGTCCACTTCAATAGAGCCCTTGCTGTCTTCTTCAAAGTTCTGATATGCAGCATGAATGGTAATGGCCTCTAATGCTTGATATGGCGTAATTCTATGATAGTCACCTAGAACTCTACCGCTACGAGTCTGCCGATTTACGGCGCTCCAGATATTGGTCATCATATCTGGGAATAACACCGGGGCGTCCACCCCATTTCTCATTAAATAAATCAGTCCATAAAAACCAAATAAACTAATATAGATTAATAACTTACATAAAATAAAGAGGCTTACTCATACTACTTTTAGCCTTTATAAAATCTCACTTCATTTGTTAACTTAATTATTATGGTTAAGTAAAAATTGGAATCAGAGCACAGCAAACCATCAATGACATCATAATTTCTTTCATACAATTTCCTCAGTTAAACACAAAAGAGGAAAAATATGTCTGAAATCACAATGCCTAGTCTTCATTCTCATAAATTATATAGTCAAACTGGGCAAACCAAAGAAAATAAAAAGGATACATTTTTAAAAGAAGTCCACAATTATATTGTGACAAATAATGACCACACTATTTTTGAGAAAATCATCAAAAAACGTCTCGAACAACTCATTAGTATAGATGAGCATCATCAATCGAATGGAAACCTAGATTCCCAATACTCCTCAGAGACTATGTCTATGCTGATTAACAGTACGACTTTATTTGGCGTTCCAAATTTCTATCATTATGTCGAGCTAAAATCACAGTCACTCTTTGGCGGTTTATTACAGTTCTGGTCTGAATATAAACGCTTTGCTCTGCTATTGGATTCTAATTTTCATTTATGGGACTACGGCTCAAATGGCAGTTCAATCATACAAAAAATTGAACTAGAGCATGGCTATTATGCAGAGCTTATTCTGAATATTGAAAAAGATGAGCGACGATTTCTCACCCATTTTTCAAGTCGAGAATTGCGACTATCCAATGCTAATACACTGTTAAATCTAGAAACTTTTGTTAAACAGCAACATTGGTATGAAATGTTGTTTGAGCTAAACCTATCGGCAAAAGGCGAACACTTTATACTTTATCAACAAAATGACGATGATAGCTGTACATTAGTCGCATCTGCGAAGATTCAACGCTGGAATGAGAAAAGCAACTGGCTTTCTTTCACGCCGTTCTTTCAGTCCGAAAGCTGGACTGTGTCATTGGGGGATCACAACGTAAACGCACTGGAAGCTTCTGGTATGTTTAACGATAGATTAGACATAAACCTGAACCTTTCGGCACCTCGAGGCTTAGATCAGTCCTTCACAAAGAGCCTAAAGCATGGCCAAGACTGCTGTGAACTAATTCGAATGGCAATCAGTGGGCCAACGAGTAAACTTAATACTGTTTTGTTTCTGACAATAAAACACATTGCCATTTTTATGGAAAATGTTGGCATAAAGGGGGTATACGTTGTTACCGAGCAACCTGCGTTACTGTATTTTTTTCAATATGTTAACCTGTATAGTGACATGAGTGACTGCTACGTCCCTATGGCCTATCAGCAGATCAACCCGTCCTCCCCCTATACTTATAAAGGTTTAATTTTGAGCGACCCAATGGTTAAAGCTATTGGAGAATGCAATTATAAGCAGTACTATAAGCAAGTGTTGTCAGCAAGGAAGAAGAGCACGACTCATTTTGCATCATGCCTGAAATTCTAAAATTAGCTTGCTCTGATACACCAGGACTTATCATGTTTTTGATCGGTACTGGTGTATTTGTTTGGGCGATTTACATGTCATACAAGATGGTGAAGAACCAGTTTAAGGTAGATCAATCGATCTACCTTCCTTACTGTCTTTATGCATTTTTCATCGCATGTTGGATTTACACCAATGCTTATTTCCAATCTGACTTAATCACTTATTATGATCCTGATATCGCCCTAGTAATGGCCATCGGGGCAAATATTTTCTGTGCCCTTGCTATTTTGGCGGCATATTGGTTCTCTTGTAAGCTCATATCCAAAGCTAAAAATAAAAATATCTCCAGATTACAGTCCATTATATTAATAGGATTATCAATCCACTCTCTGGTCGTCAACTTAATTCCTGACATGACGGTCATCGATGTCGAAGTGTATTCTTCTGGTAAATTTTTAATTCGCTTTGGAGAGTACAACAAAATATTCTTCCTCACTGCTCCGTTTATCATCGCCCTGACATTTCTCAACTTTGTTCGCGCATGGAAAAGTGAGCTCAGACTTACACAGCTCAAGTCAGGCTATATGATGGCTGGTGTGATTGTCTTTATGGCATCCACCTTAGTTGTGATGATTGTCATTCCGTATTTCTTAAATGACTTTTCACTGGTATGGGTAGCGCCCACGCTATCGGTACTTGAACTGATGATAATTGGGTATGCCCTGCTATTTAACCGCTTTTACAGTGGCCGGTATATTACTCTAGTAGGCATTAGTTCACTGGCTAATATCGTTATTTTCATCGTTCCCGCTGTATTTCTCGCATCCACAGGTAGTTATCAAAACATGGCCTTACTAGGTTGGATTGTTATCACTGGCCTTTTTTATCAAAAGTCACTCAAAAAGATCTATTGGTTCTTCAATCAATCGTTGTATGGGAGCGCCGGTAACAGTATCGACCAAATCTGCAGTCTTGAGTCAGAGTTTCGGTTTTCATGCAAAGAGGCGATAGAACGACTCAATCACATATTAGGCGTCTCAAACGGTTATGTGCGTCAAACCATTACCGATAAGGATGCTCAGGTATTGGAATTTCTACAGAAAGGCGAGCGCATTCTTGTGAAAGATGAGCTTGTCTATATCCTCAATCATCATATTGACGCTAAAGAAAGCATGGGCGATATCATCGACTATATGGTCGCTAACAAAGTGTCACTTATCGTGCCCATTTTTGATAATAGAAAGCGAATATCCCACTTATACCTTGCCAACCAATCCGAACAGCATCCGCTAATCAGCGCGGATCAAGTGGTAGGGCTGCGTTTACTGTTTAAAGAGGCTAGCCGCTGGATCATTGCAGAAGATAAAGTTCGAAAAAGCCAAATTCTGGCGGGCTCCATTGCCCACGAAATACGTAATCCGTTTAGCAAACTCAAATATCAGTTCGAGCAGATTGACACCAAAGTCTTAGGTAATGACCCAACAGATTTGGGTAATCACAACTCAGAAGAAATCAAACAACTGCACCAAGCGCTGCATGAGAGTAAGCGTGCAATTCAGTCTGGCACGCGGTTTATCGACGCGATGTTGTCGGAGTTAAGAGGTGAGTCGCTCAAAACCGATCGCTTCTCATCCCATTCCGCTGGCGAGTTAACGTTAGCCGCGATCAATGACTTTAGCTTTAATAAACCTGAGGATCGTCAACGGGTAAATGTGAATATTGAAGACTTCGCATTCTGGGGAGACGACACCCTATTCAGCTTTGTTATTTACAACCTACTAAAAAATGCGACTTACTATTTTGAGCAGTATCCACAGAGCAAAATAGACATCGGTTTTCAGCAACGAGAGAACAACAATACGATATCATTTACCGATTTTGGCCCAGGTATCGCAGAGGCTCATCTGGATCAAATCTTCGATGACCTGTTTACGATAGGCAAAGGAACCGGCACCGGACTTGGACTTTCGTATTGTAAACGAGTAATGGCCGCCTTTGGTGGTGATATACATTGTCATTCGCAGATCGGTAAATATACGACGTTTGAGCTCACTTTTCCTGTCATCGATGAATCCGCATACGAAGTCAAACTGCACACACAGCTACACCCAATTTTAGCGAACAAAAAGACGTTAGTGATCGCCCCATACACCTCACAGGCTTGGCTACAACAATGCCTCGATGACGAGTTTGCGCTTGCGGTTCACTATGTTAATGCGAAGCAACAAGCACTGGACTACTTGGCTGATATTGACGTCGATTTTGTGCTGGTAGCCGACCTCGAGCCTTCCGCTGCCAGTGAAACTGCAAATGCTATCCATGCTGCCAATCAGCACGGCACTATCCCGACACTTTTCTGTACCACCCGCACAGAAGAAGAGCTGAGCTATGTTGATGCCTTTCAAGCAACATTGCTGACATTCAGCAAGTACAGCTTTTGGAGCACTTTCGTTAAAGCCGAACAAGCGGGCGCGTTGAAGAAAAAAGAATCCCTCATGGGTAAGAGAGTGTTGGTTGTCGATGACACCCACGTTAATCGTCTTCTGGTGCAAAGCTATCTAGTAGCGGAGGGTGTAAAGGTTGAGCAAGCGGCGTCCGGCATTGAAGCCATTGAAAAGGCGAAACGAACAAAGTTCGATCTCATTTTCATGGACATCCGTATGCCCAACATGAATGGTTTTGAAGCATGTGAAGAAATTCGAAAGCTCACGACATCGACGCCCATCGTGTCACTATCTGGCGAATGCGGGCCGGATGCTCGCCAGTCCATTGCGACGCTTATGGATGACTACATCCATAAGCCTGCGGATAAAGCCAAGCTCGTAAACATGCTGCAAAAGTGGTGCAACGGCACCACATCGAATAAAGTAAATAAGGTAAAACAGCTAGAAGCTTGATTTGGGAAGGGTCAGTGCCAGTCTCACCTTATCTAGCTTTCCTGCTTCCAAGTGGATAACAGCGCGATATGCCTCGGTTCAATACCGCAGCAACCACCAATAATAGTCGCGCCTAATTCATGCCAATGTTTAGCAAAATCAAGATACTCTTCTGGAGAAAAGTGACGAACGGTTTGAATCGCCTCGTTAGCTTGATGTCCCGATTTAATCGGCGTAAAGCTGTTAGCAAACACGCCAATTTCCAAACTCTTGTGCTCACGTTGGGTGACGCTATTCACGACTTCAATGGCCTGTGCAATCACTTCTGGAATGGAGCAGTTGAAGAATAGCCCTTTCCCACCAGCCTCTAATAATTGCTCGACGGCCTCTTCCACTGTCTCTCCGGAACGAAGCAATGCAGGCTGTTCCAATTCATCTTGTAGGGTAAAGCAAAGGTAGGCATTTTTTTGAGTTGCATTAAACAGCTCTAGATACATTTTAGCTTCAGCAATGCTGGCAACCGTTTCTGCTAGCCACAAATCAACGTACTCATCTTGCGCTTGCATCAGCTCTGTGGTGATCGCTTTCGCTCGCTCATATTGAAACAGCTCTGGTCGATAAGAGCCAAATACCGGCGGCAGCGACCCTGCGACAAGCACGTTATGCGTCGATTCAGAAACCGCCTCACGAGCCAGTTTTGCGGCTTTATTGGCAAGCGCTGCACCTTGCTGAGCATATCCCTCATCGCCTAGGTGAAATGGCACGCATGCGTAGCTATTCACTGTAATGATCTCGGAGCCCGCATCGATAAAAGCGTGATGCGCCTGTTTAACCAATTGTGGCGATTCAATCAGCGCTTGAGCACTCCACAAAGGCTGAGAAAACGGCGCACCGATGCGCTCCAGTTCTCGCCCCATACCACCATCTAAAATAGTGACTGCTTTCATATCTACCTACTGCTGTTAAAAGCGTGACTAAGAGAGGCTATTAAACCACAATAAGACAAAAGATGAATCGCGTAAATTAGCTGTGATGCGGTCATCTAATGTATTAAAAAGGCTTAGCCACTTTGTAGCTGGCGACGGTGACCTGTTAGTACAATCAGGGCAATAAACGTCAGCGACAAAACAATACCCACTAGAGAAAGCGTAAATACCGACGCGTAACCAAAAACGTCAATGCAAATACCGGCCAATAACGTACCTCCGCCAAATCCCCCAGCCATCGCAAACATCAACATGCCCTGAGTTAATGCAGGAGAAGTAGGGCTCAGTCGCACTGCGATTGCTGGAACCGCTAGATCGTTCCAAGACATTGCTTGAATTAAAATAACCAGCAAAGCAACCGGCAGTATTTCGGGCACTGTCATGCCGACCGTTGACCAAAATATCAACCCTAGCACTAAGAAAATGCCTTGTGCCGTAAGCCAAACTTTGAACGGGCCACTTTTTTGCATCCACCTTCCAGCCGGCTCAAGCAAGAAGATACAAATGGCTGCAGAAGTCGCCATGCCTAAGGCTGAATTGCCAATTTCGACGTTATAGACTTCTTTGACAAGCAGCGGCCCAAGCTCCATCAAATTAGCGGACAAGAACATTGAACAAAACGCCGACAACAAAAAAAGAGCCCACGGCAGAAATGCTCTTTTTAACGGAGCTTGAGTTTTCTCGCTTTCCGTCAACTCTGTTGACTTCGCGCTAATAGGAGCAGGAGGTGCGATGAAAACAGTAATAATGATGATAACCAGTAGCACCATGAGCAGCTGCAGTTTCACCTCTGTTGTGAGCTGATAGTGATCGGCAAGTGCAATAAGCACACCAGAAACGACAACACCTAGAAATTGAAACTGAAACAACTTGGCTAAGCTTCGACCTTCTTCCTGTTGGTTATCACTGTGCGCGATAACAAAAGTAGGGTTTAAAACTAAGAGTGTGACAATAGCGATCCCCATCAAAGCTCCAACCAACCAGTACGTCACCGCGGACGACTGGGCGAAATAGAGCACAACGAGTGCAGCAAGATTAATAAGTAAGGCACAGCGTTGCAGCAAACGATGACAAGCGTATTTGTCGGCAACAGCACCAATTACCGGAGCTAACACTCCCGCTCCACCAATAAGAGCCATAACTTGGCCAAGCAGCATACCGCTTTCAGTGCGTTCAATAATAATAGGGTTTAGGAGGATGGCCACACCTATCCAGCCTACGATACCAATCGAAGATTGTGCTAAGTACCAAAGTCGAAATTGAGTCATAAGTAAACGCCATAGTATGTGACAAGAATAAATGTACGTAGAACTTCACGTGACAAGGCACGCACGTGAACTAGGCATAGTGGACTAATTTAGAGAGCTCCTAAAGGAATGTATTTAACGTCAATATTAGCAACAGCTAAAACAACACCAATAAATACTTAATTAGAAATCATCATCCATACAAATCAATAACTTAACCTTTCCTATAAGATAGCAAAACTCACTCCATCATCACAAATTAAATCTATCACTTGCATTCGAGATTATTCTGCAATTAACTGATTTTAAAGTAAGAAGCTTTAACCAACGATAGAAACAGGCTATACCTATATCCATATCGCATTCAGATTCCAACTTCACAGCGGAAGACTCAATGACAGTCAAAGAAATACTCCAGATTAAAAATGTTCGCTACTTTTTAATGTTTCGTAGCAGCTATTTTGCACGCTTCTACTACCCCGTTTTTACTCTCCTCTATCTGGACTACGGCCTTACCCTGTCTCAATTTGCCATGCTTAATGTGGTGTGGGCAGCGACTATCGTTATTTCTGAAGTACCTTCCGGTGCGTTCGCAGATACGTTAGGTCGCAAAAAACTCGTGGTGCTGTCATCGATCGTCATGTTCGTAGAGATCGCCATGATTGCCTTTGTTCCCACCGGGAACGCTAACTTAGTCTTCGGGGTCTTTTTGGTCAATCGAATGTTGAGTGGATTGGCGATGTCGCTAGCCAGCGGCGCCGATGAAGCGCTCGCCTACGACACACTAAAAGATCAGGGCAAGGAAGAAATATGGCCGCAGGTTCTGCAAATACAGCTGCGTATTGCATCCAGTGTTGGCATCGTTATCACCTTGCTTGGCGCTGCCATGTACGATGTCAACGTGATGGGTAATATCGCTGAATGGTTTGGTCTAGCTAGACCAGAAAGCACCCAGGACATCATGCGCATTCCTGTCTATGCTACCTTGCTCGTTGCGCTCGTTGCCATTTATGCCGCCACCAGCATGCAGGAAGAGCGTAAAGCCGCACCACATGCCGATGGAAAAGTGGCTTCGACGATGGCGAGCCTGAGGCTGACCATGGATACGGCTAAGTGGGTAATAGCGACGCCATACGTGATGTTCATCTTGCTCTATTACAGTTTGTTTGAGCACACCTCACGTATGTTTTTGACCATGAACAGTCAGTACTACCGCGCCATTGAGATCCCGATTATCTATATCGGTTTTATTGGCGCTGGCGTGAGTGTATTCCAAATCTTATTGGCAGGGCAAAGCCGCAGACTGGCCGAGCGTATGGAACCAAAGTCTTTCATTGCGTTAATGGGCCTTGCCGCTACGGCAATCTACTTCTGGATAAGTCGCGGCTGGCCGATTTATGGCGTGATTCCCGCTCTGTTATTGGTGTTCATTACCATGACGGTGAATATCTTCATTAGCTATCACCTCAACAGAAAGACCGAGTCACACAACAGAGCCACCGTTCTCAGCTTCAAAGGTCTAATGTTCAACCTTGGATACGGCATGATAGGTATGCTCTATGCGTACTACTACAAGATAGTTTCTCAGCAGTATAGCGAACAAGAAATTGCTCGACACCTCGACTTTTTAGCGTCACTGTCGTCGTTTTTCTATTACTTCGCCGCGTTGTTCATCGGGCTCAGCACGTTCTTTTACTTCAGCAACAAAAAACGTCCCGTGTTCGACCAATCATAAATGAGGTGTTTATGCAGTCGATGTCTCTTACTCAGGCTCAAGAATGAACTGAGCCACTACTAATGCTTACACTAGATAAGAGGCATTCACGACTTCGGGGCATCGCCACCTTGGCACTTACTGTTGACCAACTGAGATTGTTCAGCTTTGATGCGTTTTACAATTCGCTCGTCGCGAGCTTCTATCTCTGCCAGATTCAGTTGTGAGATATCGGCGACTGCCTCATGCTTCATTGCCGTCATATCATGACGCAAATACTCACTCCACTCCTGTTGATCAAGCGTGTTAGCGGCAGCAAAAGCCGAATACGTGATAGCAATAATACCAAGAGTAGATACGAGTAAGCTTTTCATAATGTGCCCCTTTGGGATTGGTTAATACTAAACGTGCAGACTACCTTACTTGCCCATTCCCAGTTGCACATGTGGTGCCAACTTTTAACTTATTAAAAATCAATACCTTGAAAGAACCATTCTTGGAGCTGGTTTGTGATCTGGCGAATTTAACGCACATAGTGCGAAATTCACCAACTGTTTCACCACCCTAAGCTCTAGCATGCGCCTTCGAACACGTTGGTGCTTCAATATACGGATTAAGACCATTAACTCAGCTCAAGCACTACCCTCTTACTTTTTCAAAGACGCCAAAAAATCGCTCTGGCGCTTTCTCTTTTCCGTTTTCAATCACAAATTCAAGTTCATCAGCCAATGGCGACTTGAGTGCGCGCAACTTAGCAAGATCGTCATTGGCAAGTGATGCATTACCCATTTGCACATGGAGCACACCTCGGTACATGTATGGCTCAGGGAGCGACGGTGCGATAGAAATCGCTTTGTTGTAATGAAATAGCGCAGTGTTGTAATGATCTGCCCCCTGTTTACGTAGGGTATAAGCGAGGTTGTTGTGTGCTTGCGCCCACTTTTTATCTCGTTTGAGGGCAGCTCGAAACTTTTTCTCAGCATCGAGAAATTGTTTGTCTTTCATCAGTTCCACGCCTTGATTGTAAGTGCGCTCGGCTTTGTTCAACGAGTTATAACTAGAGCTGGAACCCGCGGACCACGCTCCAAACGAAGATAGAGCGAACACAAATAGTAAAATTGGTAGACGCATGATGTTCTCCTTTTCAGTCACTTGCTCTGTTATCTACGCAATAAGAGCCATTCTGTTCACCCAGCCTGCTTTATCATTGCTGTGAGACCAACAAGAACCCCCCTTTGCTTAACATGCACCAAAACCGATCTTGTTATCAATCTGATACGAATGGTTTTTATCTCTAACAACAACACTTCCAAAGGAGTAAAATCTCGACAAATATAGTAATACCAACAAGTTTCAACCTATCATTCTTAAAACCATAAAAATCCACCAGTAGATAGTTGCACGCTTTGTGACCTACTACTCTCATCCTTGAGTCTCATCCCCTTCTCTTCAATCAAAAGGATGAGCTGCTTAGATATTGCGCACATTAAATTGGTGATGCCCTAACCAAAAATAAAAAAGGACAACCCATGACATCAATAAAATCTGCTCTGTCTATGGCAGTGATGAGTGCACTTATGTTTGGCTGTGCGTCAGATCCAGCGACTTCTTCAGCGAATGAGACGGCAACCGCAACAACGGCAGCAGTGGCTGCAGCTCCAGCAGGTGTTGACACAGCCATGATGGCTGCCTGTGACAACCCGACAGTTTCGGAAGCAGGCCCTGTACGTAAAAAGCTTTATGTCGTTGGCACCTTTCCTGGTGCAAGCTGGAAACACATCGACGCTCGCGCATTTGAACACAAAGGCGATGGCCTATATCAAGCCGTAGTCGAAGAGAAACCGGGGAAATACTCAATGCAGTACGCAGCATCAGACTGGAAACCGCAGTTCACCGCAGACGGTCGAGTTCTCAAAGTTGGCGAAACGAAAGTATTGAAATGGGGTGGCTACGGGAAAGACACCAAATCAACCATTGAAGCCGCTGGTAAATACGTTTGGTCGGTGAAATTTGACGAAAAAGCGAACCCAATTGCTGTAAGTCTTAACCAATGCCAATAAATCTCTAGGGCCAAGCGAGCATTGCTCGCTTGGCATCCAGCCTTTATGCTAAAACGTCGATCTCGTCCCGCGAATACGTTTGCCAACGTAGCCCCTTCATCGCTATCATTAACCTTATCTGTTGCAACTGTTGCCCTTCTCGATGAAAAAGCACGAACAGCTAGTTCAAGATCTAATCAGCAAAATCTGCCAAGGTGTGATCACCCAAAAACTCCCTTCAGAAAGGGAGCTAGCCGACAAGTATCAGTTATCGAGGTTTTCAATTAGAAAGGCCTTAGCAAAACTTGAAGCGATTGGTGTGGTAAAACCGAAAACAGGATCCGGTTATTTTGTTAATACCGCAATTATCGGTACACCACTGATTTATAACTCCATCACTGAAAACAGCTTTGAGCATATTTCTTATAAGAAAGTTCAGCTCAATAAACGCATCCCCACACATCATGAGATGCAAGTATTTTCTATAGGTGAGGATGATTACCTGTGGCATATCAAACGCTTAAGATTAGTGCAAGATAAGATCACTCAAATTGAAGAGACTATTTTACCCGTACATTTATTCCCCAAGATGAATGATACTCTGGTGGAGAGTTCGCTACAAAAATTAGCACTTTCACTTGGATTAGAAATAGATAGCTATCTCACCAGTTACAAAGCCGTTAGCGTATCATCAGAAGATGCAAAGATATTACAGTGTAAACGTTCAACCTCTGCAATGAATATTACCAACCGAGGTTTTTTAACCTCTGGTGAAGCTTTTATTGTTAGTGACATTATAGATATTAACTACCAGTGCACTTATCACACCAAATTTAATAACGAAAGTTTACAGTACCGAGATCAAAACGACCGCTAAATTAGCGGTCGTTTTCATTTATTTCTTATTTGCCAACTATTAAGGCGTATGAATTGAACCGTCCGGCAGTCGGCTTTGAGTCCATTCATGAGCGCGATACTCCACCGGGAAGTCCGCTGCTGCCTCAACATCCATTTCCACGCCGATACCCGGCTTTTCGCTGGCATACAAGAAACCTTGTCGCGGCTCTGCTGCATTCGGGAATACGCGGCGAGTATTCTCTTTGTAATGCACGTGCTCTTGAATAGCGGCATTATGCAGATGCACATTCAGGTGCGTGTTCACCGCTGCGCCAATCGGTGTCATATCTGGTGGACAGTGCCACGCAATGCGCACGCCAAAGCTTTCACATAAGTGACCCAGCTTAAGTGCTGGTGTAATGCCACCAATTTGCGACACGTGACAACGAATGAAGTCAATCTGGCGATTAATGATCACCGACTTCCACTCTTCTGGATTATTGAACAGCTCACCAAGTGCTAGCGACACTGATGTTTGGCTACGCAGGTTCGTCAACCACTCAGTTTGATTGGGTGGCAGAATATCTTCGATAAAGTACGGATAGTACTGCTCAACTTGCTTGGCAAACTGCAATGCTTGATTCGGAAACAGTCTTTCATGCACATCGTGAAGAATGTGGAATTGATTACCATATTTCTCACGTAGCTTTTTAAACATGTCGATGGTGTTCGCCATGTACTGGTCTTGATCGTAATACGATCCAGCCGTTGGCTGCTTTGTGGTGTGCATGTTTTCTGGAACACCACCATAGAAACCTAGCTGGCAGCGAATGTGCTTGTAGCCTTGCTCCAAAAATTCATCGACTTGCTGGTATAAACCTTCCATCGTGTCACTGGTCGCGTGAGTGTATACCTGAATAGCATCGCGGGATTTACCGCCAAACAATTGATGTAAAGGCATATTTGCTAGCTTAGCTTTAATATCCCAAAGTGCCATATCAACACCAGAGATTGCATTATTTATAACCGGACCATTACGCCAATATGAATTCACCATCATCATTTGCCATAGGTCTTCAATATTATTTGCATTGCGACCAACAACTAAAGGCTTAATATATTCGTCAACCATGGTTTTTACAGCAAGTGGACGCTGCTGAAAGGTTGCACAGCCATAGCCAGTAACGCCTGATTCAGTTTCAACGATGACAGCAATAAGATTATGTCTGTCCGGTTTCGTAATGATGCACTGGACATTTGTAATGATGTTTTCTTTCACGATATGGGCTCTTAGTATGAAATCTCATTCTATCTAACAGCGAAAAATAGTGAAATTCAAGCGCTAATTTATGTCCAATTTTAACTGGTTCGTTATCGATGTAATTTTTTAAAGAAAAACGAACCAATCGCCAAAAATAGCTTAAAATTAGTAAATTCACGCATTTAATGTGATGAATCTCTCTGTTTTTTCGATTGGGACAAATCTTATCGCTGGATATGATAGCCCCATCGAATAACGGTAGAAGATAGGAAATCCTACTATGCAACTAACCGAAACGCTAAACGACGTGAACTCAAAAACTAATACCAATAGCGAGCAAAGCCGTTTCAACGACAGCCTACAGTCGCTTGTCGCTGCGCTGGGTGGGGATGACAATATCATCAACATCACGCACTGTATGACTCGCCTTCGCTTTAAGCTTGCCGATGAATCTCTAGCCAACAAGGACGTACTAGAAGCCATCCCAGGAGTCAAAGGTGTGGTGCTTGCTCAAGGTCAAACTCAAATCGTCATCGGTGTCGATGTCGAGAAGTGGTACAACGCGCTTTCCGGCGTAAGCACGACCACTGACGAGCCTATTTCAGAAGCAGAGAAAGGCAAACTGTTCCAAAATGCCATGCGAGTCGTCGCGGGTATCTTTGGCCCTGTCGTTCCAGCGATTGCAGGCGCAGGTATGTTGATGGGCCTGCTTTCAGGCCTTATTGCAACCAATGTGATTTCAGAGTCGTCGGACACGGTATTCTTCTTCCGCTCGATTTCAGTCGCGGTGTTCTTCTTCCTTCCTATGTTGGTGTCTTTCTCGGCCGCTAAAGTATTTAAAGTGAACGAGTACATTGCGCTTGCGGTTTCATCTGCGATGCTAGCTCCAAAGCTTGTTGATAAAGCGGCAATGTTAAAAGAAGTGGGCAGCGCTCCTGAGCTTACCGTATTGGGCTTCGTGCCTATCGAACTGCTCAACTATGGCGGTGCTATCGTGCCAGCAATCCTAGCGGTTTGGGTATTGTCTAAAGTGACACCGTTCGTTGACCGTTTTGTGCCATCTTCTGCGAAGCCTGTATTTACCCCCCTACTGGCCTTCACAGTGACGTCGACCATTGTCCTGTCATTGGTTGCTCCAGCAGGTATGTGGCTAAGTAATGGCGCAGGTTGGGTAGTGAGCTCACTACTAGAGATTTCACCAACGCTTACTGGTTTTGTGTTCGGTATCACTCGTCCTATTACGATTGTGTTTGGTATCCACCACAGCATGACACCAATCAGCCTCAACAACTTTGCGTTATACGGAAAAGATTTGCTAATGCCGATTATGTGTCTCGGTAACCTAGCAATTGCTGGCGCGACGATGGCGGTATGGTACAAACAGCGCAACCGCGTTTCTAAAGAGCAATCTTCAGTCACAGTAGGTTCAGGTATCACCGCTATCCTTGGTATCACAGAGCCAGCGCTATTTGGCGTACTGACTAAGTACACAAAAGCTCTATTTATGGCGAGCCTAGCAGCAGGTATCGTAGGTGCGATTTCAGTGACCATTGATACTCACCTAACCAGCTACATTCTGTCTTCTGTGTTCAGCCTTCCAGCGTACTTGGCGAGCGGTACTCAGAACTTCATTCAAGCAGTACTGGGCGTTGTCGGTGTATTTGCACTGGCCTTCACGCTAACCATGATGTTTGTGAACGTTGACGACAAATAAGCGAAGCGGCTAAATATCCAAAACACGATATAAAATAAAGGCTCATAACCACTAGGTTATGAGCCTTTTTCTGTTTACGGCTTTTGTTAGCGCCTAATACAAGAAGTACACCCCCGGCATGCAGAACGTGTTGCGGGATCGAGACGGCCTCGTTGGATTTTGCAATACGCATTACGCAGAACTCGCCTCGCAGCGAACCAATCATCTGGTTTTTGCATTAACAGATAACCATTGAAGCGCTTGAGAAGTGGCAGACGATATTCATCGAGAAACTTGCGGTCATAGTCGACTTCAAAATAGTCAAAGACCTGTTCAAGAGCTGTGAAAGTGGCCAGTTTGTCTTGGATATCGGTAAAGCTCATTGCAGCCGAAAAGAGAGGTGAAGGTATGAAGAGTGTATTAGAGATAACAAGAAAGAGGAAGCCCGAGACGCCATTCCTATAAATAGGATGCCCCCTCGCCTCGAGCCTAATCTTGTTACGTTATTTGATTATCGTGCTCAAATTGCAGCACTAAACAATCAATTACGCTTGGTATTCTGGGTAGTCTAAAAGACCAACCTCGTTACCACCGAACAGAGTCTCTGGGTTGTGCGGTGCTAGCGGGTAACCGTGCTGAATGCGACTCGGCAGGTCTGGGTTTGCGATAAATGGACGACCGAAGCCCACCATGTCCGCAAGACCGCCAAGGATCGCTTGCTCAGCTTTTTCTTGGTTGTAGCGACCAGCATAAATAATGGTGCCTTGGTACGCTTCACGTACTGCTGTTTTAAACTCAGCAGGTGTGTCTGGCGCATCATCCCAATCCACTTCAGCAATATGCATGTAAACCACATTGTGTTTGTCCAGTACGCGTGCAGCGGCCGTGTACGTCTCTACTGGTGTTTTATCAACTGTACCGTTAAGTGAAGTAAATGGGGCTAGACGCACACCCACTTTGTCCGCACCAATGGCGTCAACAACGGCCGCAACCACTTCATCTAGGAAGCGAAGACGGTTTTCGATTGAACCACCATACTCATCATCACGGTTGTTCGCTTCTGAGTCGATAAACTGGTTAATCAGGTAGCCGTTTGCACCGTGTAATTCGATTCCATCAAAGCCCGCTTCAACAGCGTTTAAAGCCGCTTGACGGTACTGAGCAATCACTTCTTCAATATCTTGTTTGGTCATTGCGCGTGGTTCAACAACGTCAACAAAACCTGGTTCATTGCTGCCATTGTCAACGAACACTTTCACGTTTTCTGCTTTGAGTGCAGACGATGAAATTGGCTGTTCACCACCGATATTATCTGGATGAGTAACACGGCCTACATGCCATAGCTGAGCGAAAATTGCGCCTTCTTTAGCGTGCACTGCGTCCGTTACTTTTTTCCAGCCCGCAATCTGCTCTTGTGAGTAAATGCCTGGTGTCCAAGCATAACCTTGACCCATTGGAGAAATCTGCGTGCCTTCAGCAACAATTAGACCCGCTGAAGCGCGCTGTGCGTAATACTGCGCCATGATGTCGTTAGCTACGTTGCCTGGCTGCGATGCACGAGAGCGAGTCATCGGTGGCATCACAATACGGTTTTTTAGAGTAAGCGAACCAAGTTGAATGGGTTGAAACATTGAATCTGCCATAATCATTTGCCTCTATCTGTTCTCTATTATTTGCTCGATTGAATTAGCTCAATAGAGTAACCATCAGGATCTTTCACAAACGCGATGTGAGTTTCGCCGCCTTTCATTGGCCCCGGTGCACGAGTGATGTTGCCACCAAGCTGTTCAATGCGCTCACATGCTGCATAAATGTCGTCACAACCGATCGCTATATGTCCCCAAGCATTGCCTTGGTCGTACTGGTCTGTATCCCAGTTATAAGTCAGCTCGATGGTAGAGCCTGCATCTTGACCTTCGTAGCCAACAAAAACGAGTGAATAGCGATATTCTTCGTTCTCGAAACGGTCTAACACCTTCATACCAAGAACTTCTGAATAGAATTTAATGGACTTATCTAAGTCCACTACGCGAATCATTGTGTGCAAAACTTTCATATTTACCCTCGCCTGAATCTTATGCGGACACTCACTAACATGGGTAAGTCGACGACATAAGCGAAATGGTGATTTCCAATTGGCGCTAGATTACGACAAAAGGGAAAGTACGTGAAATTATCAGATATTATGATTTGCATAATTTTTTGGAATGATTAAGCAAAGACGTGTGAACTCTATGAAAAAGCCCACTGTAAAGTGGGCTCTCTAATTCGTCAGCAATCTTACGTTTACTGCTTTTGAAGGATAAACATGTGATAACCAAACTCTTCGGCAAAATGTGTGCAGGTATCTACCTCTTGTTTGATGTCTTTCCATGCTGCCTTTTGAGACATCTCTGGTTCAAGCTCTGTGATCCGCTCGGCAAGCGGTTCATAGTAGTTTGCCCATGCCTCGCTGCTCATCGGAAAATGTTCGACAACCAGATAACCCCCTTTTTTCATCTGCTCAAGACGTGTCCCAACCTGTTGGATATCCGGGTACTCTTGATTCCAAAAACTCACAGACGCTTCGCTTGGCGTCGATGTCTTCCAAACCATGTCGCTCAACATGATATATCCGTGCTCGGCCAGCAACGGCTTCCATTGTGATATCGCTTTTTCTACACCCATTATGTAGGCGCTGCCTTCCGCCCAGATGAGATCGAAGCTTTGAGGTTCAAAAGGAAGTTCTGTCATGCTTGCAGAAACAGTATCAAGCCTATCGGCTAAACCCAGTGCTTCAAAGCGCTCAGTAAGTCGGTCTAGTGCTGACTGTTCATTATCGATCGCAGTGATGTGCGCATCACTATTTTCAGCTAGCACTTTGGTTGCTAACCCCTTCCCGCAGCCGATTTCAAGAAGCTGTTTAGGCGATGTTGGCACAGCGTTCAATGCTTTTCGTGTTTCTTGCTCACTGCCTGGCCCCCAGCGTTCGAGCGTTTCAAAGACCTTCATAAAGTCGGCCATATAAATGTCATGTTCGTTCATATCTTTTGATAACCATTTCAAACGCAGCGCTTCTTTCTCACTAAAGCCCTGCTTAATCAACCAATCTAAATGAGCATCAGGAGCGAGCTTATCCAATCCTTCGTGCCACGCTTTTAGGTCTCCCTCACCCAGCATTGCCGCCAATAAATCGCGCGACTTCTGCTTGTGCTCAATCTCTTGTTCAAGCGTATGCAAACGGCTTTGCAGCAGCGCTCTATCGACTTTAGCTTCTAGACACGCTTTGCATTCTCTTAGTGTTAATCCACCCGCTTGCAATTGCTGTATCAATCGGACTCGTTGTAAATCTTTATCGCTGTAGACTCGATAGCCGTTCGCCAACCTTTTGCCACAAATAAGCTGCTGTTTTTCGTAATACAGCAGCGCCGTTCGCGACAAGCCCACTTCGGCTGCCAGCTCAGATATTCGATACACACTATCGCCCTCTGTGATTGATGGTTATGAACTTTAAACTATAAAGCTATAGACAGGTCAATGGGAAATTACAAAAAACCGCGACCAAAATAGCCGCGGTGTTCCAACTAGTAAATTTTAAGCTGCAACTCAGCGATACTATAAGTATCAAACGTTAAGGTTCATATCCCGAATACTTTACGCCAGACAAATGAGCCATATCTCGATTCCAAGTCGCCAAATCTTTATGGTTAAACTCGCTCAACTGATGATGGCCACATGCTCTTGCCATTACTTGCATGAGCGAAACCGAGGCTTCAAAAAAGTTCTTAAGTTGGCGTGAGGCTTTGTCCACGTTCAATCTTTGGCGCAAATCCGCTTTTTGAGTGGCAATCCCCGCCGGACAGTTGTTGGTATTGCACATTCTCGCCGCCACACAGCCTATTGATTGCATGGCACTATTTGATATTGCGACGCCATCGGCACCCAGCGCCATCGCTTTCACAAAGTCCATCGGCACGCGCAGCCCACCGGTTATGATGAGCGTCACTTTGCCACTCATTCCTTGCTCGTCGAGATATCGCCGCGCTCTCGCTAGTGCTGGAATGGTTGGCACACTAATGTGATCGCGGAACATTTCTGGCGCAGCACCGGTACCGCCACCTCGCCCATCAAGAATGATGTAATCCGCACTGGCATCAAGGGCGAACTGAATGTCCTCTTCAATATGGTTAGCACTTAGTTTAAAACCGATAGGTATGCCACCTGTTACCTCTCTTACGCGGTCTGCAAATGCTTTGAAATCTTCAGCGCTATTGAGATCTTTAAATGTCGGCGGAGAGATAGCGGGTTCTCCTTCGGGAATACCACGAACTTGTGATATCTTCCCGATATTCTTGCTACCTGGAAGGTGCCCGCCAGTGCCCGTTTTCGCACCCTGCCCGCCTTTGAAATGAAAAGCCTGTACTGACTTGAGTTTGTCTTCATCGTAGCCAAATCCAGCACTGGCTAGCTCGTAAAAATAACGCGAGTTCGCGGCTTGTTCTTCTGGAAGCATACCTCCCTCACCCGAACAAATCCCCGTCCCCGCGAGCTCAGCTCCCATTGCTAGAGAGATTTTCGCCTCTTCTGATAAAGCGCCAAAGCTCATGTCAGATACGAATAAGGGAATATTGAGCTTAAGCGGCTTTTTGGCTTGCGGTCCAATGACAAGCTCTGTACCGACTACCGCATCTTCTAGCAAGGGTTTTGTCGCCATTTGTGCCACCATGACTTGCAGATCATCCCAATGAGGCAATAGATGGCGTGGCACGCCCATCGAGGTCATGGGGCCATGATGCCCAAGTTTTGAGAGTCCCTCGCGAGCGAGCTGATGAATAAACTCAACGGTAGGCTCCTCTTTAGTTTGGGTAGCGACTGGGGCGTCATTTGCTTTAGCGGTGACACCCGGCCCTTCAGTACCTACTTGTTCGTTTGAAAACTGTTTGTGGCTGCCATCGCAATAAGGAGGATTGGCGGTGTGTTTGCATCGACATAAAAAGGCATCTCCGTCTTTGTCGACAGAAAAGCTTTTTGGTTTGAAGTCTGTTCCTGCATGGGAGCCGTCACAAAAGGGTTGGTTTTTCGAGCGTCCACAGGTACAAAAATAATAGTCTTGCCCTGTTTTCACTTCGACCTTGATAGGTGTGTTGCCAGCGATTATGGGTTTGCTCATCGTGCTTTCCTTATATTCAACGCTTTCTAATGAAGGTTGTCAGGATAAGCATAGGTCAAAAATCAACCGCTCATGCGCTCTTATCTAGCTGTGATTCAAAACGTTACAGCTGCGTTTCGCTCTTGACGTAAGTTGTTGAGAACTCGAACGTGTCGCAAGTGTGCTTAGCGACGGAGTATTCAAAAATTTGGCCGTTATCCAAGTAAGCATTCTGAGCGACACTCACTATATTGTCTCCAACAGGCAGACTGAGGTGCTCCGCCTCCGCTATTGTCGCATTAGCGATGGTGATTTTAAGATTAGCGCTATGTATCGTAAGGCCGAGCTTACCAGTGATATAACCATAGATGGATGCTTTAACATCCTCGATCGCTAAACGAGGAATGATGTTAGCGGACAAGTAGATGTACTCAATAATAGTTGGCACACCATCAAGCACACGGACACGAGTAATGTCGTAGACTGGTTCACCTACCTGGCATTTCAGTTTATCAGCAATCGCCTTATCGGCATTCATTTTGACAAACTTAACCACGCGCGTTTTGACCGTTTTACCTTTCTCTTCTGCTCTTTTTTTGGTGCCCAGTAGATGTGAATCCGTTACTGAACTTGAGGGCTGCTTAACAAATGAGCCCGCCCCACGCTTGCGCACGACTAAGCCTTCTTTAACCAAATAATCTAGGGCTTTCTTAAGCGTTATCTCGCTGCACTGAAATTCATTCGCCAACGACTTTCCGTCCGGAAGCTTACCAGATGGTGAGTATTCACCCGCTAAAATTCTGGCCTTCATTTCGTTGTAAATGCCCTGATATTTCACCATTCTCGCCTGATCCCTTTACTCTGCCGAGTCTAATTTGATGTGAGATTACTGTGTAATGACTCAGCGTACAAGGCAAACCTTTAAACAATATGGTTTATCCTCTAAAAATCCGAAGAAACTACCAGATATGGAGATCAAGATCTCATTTATAACCAATACTACTTTAAAAACCATATGGTTTTAATAATATCGAATGCAGAAAACAAATACATGAAAAAGGGTTAATCGGGGTAGCTATGGCATTTCAAGAGAACTTCTTATGGGGCAGCGCATCAGCAGCCTATCAAATCGAAGGGGCAGCAAATCTAGACGGTAAAGGCGATTCGATTTGGGATGTGTACTCACGTGTTCCTGGTAATACGTTTAAAGATACAACAGGTGAAGTGGCGATCGACTTCTACCATAAATATGAAGAAGACATCGAACTGATGCGAGAAATGGGACTAAAGGCCTATCGCTTCTCTGTCGCTTGGACGCGCATCATGCCAGATGGCCGCACGGTAAACCCGAAAGGCGTAGAGTTCTACCACAACGTTATCAATAAGCTGATCGAATGTGGCATCACACCGATCCTAACTATCTACCACTGGGATCTTCCACAAGCGCTGCAAGACGAATATCAAGGCTGGGAAAGTCGTGAAATTCTGACGGACTTTACGCGTTATTGCGAAGTCCTGTTCAGCGAGTATGGTGACAAGGTGCCGTACTGGGTTTGCATGAATGAGCAAAATATTTTCACAAGCCTAGGGTACGTACAAAAGATCCATCCACCAAAAGTTTCTGATTACCAGCGCTTTATCAATGCCAACCACATCGCGAGTCTAGCGAATGCCAATGCTGTGAAGCGATTCAAAGAGATGGGTATTAAAGGTCAAATTGGCGCAAGCTTTGCGTACAGCCCAACTTACTCGAAAACCGCCGCCCCAGAAGATGTGATTGCCGCTGAAAACGCGCAAGAGATACAAGATCTGCTGTGGATGGATGTCTACGCAAAAGGCGCTTATCCAAAGATTGGTCTAAAACTGCTCGAGCGTATTGGTATCCACATCAACTTCCAAGAAGGCGATAAAGAACTACTTAAAGCCGGTATCTGTGATTTCATGGGTCTGAACTACTACCAATCAGCCACATTTGTCGCACCCGAAAACCGCGAGCAAACGGCGCAAACCGGTAATGCGGCGCAGGTTTCTGTTGTTTCTGATGTGGCTCGTATTCCTACTGATGATTATTATGTTCGCGCCGACAACGAACACCTAAAAATGACGGATTGGAACTGGGCTATCGATCCTGAAGGGCTGCGTGTTGCACTTCGCCGCATCACGTCTCGCTATAACCTGCCTATTCTAATTAGTGAAAATGGTTTGGGCGCTTACGACACACTCACTGAAGACGGTCACGTACACGACGACTATCGTATCGCATTCCTAAAAGCACACGTTGAAGCCATCAACGATGCGATAGAAGATGGCTGTGAAGTCATTGGTTACTGCACTTGGTCTTATCAAGATCTATTTAGTTGGTTGAACGGCTATGCGAAACGCTACGGCTTTGTCTATGTTGATCGTGACGAAGAGAGCGAAAAAGAGCTTAAACGCTACAAGAAAGACAGTTTCTACTGGTATCAACGAGTCATCGCGACGAACGGCGAGAACTTAGATTAATATAGAACCCAGATTAAAGTTAAAGGTCCAGTTTTGCTGGACCTTTTCTTTTCCATATAGTGAGTCTGTAACCAAAAACCACAATCATGAGGTTTCCTTCATCACGCGTTCAAGCTAGACTCTGCCTCCCAACTTTTTCCTGAGATTTCACTATGACCGCACTCGCCACTTCCGCCATCGTACTCGACTTTGAGACTACGGGCTTATCACCGAACCAAGGCGATCGCGCTATCGAAATTGGTGCTGTGAAACTAGAAAATGGCCAAGTGGTTGACCGCTTTCAATCATTGATGAATCCCGGTTTCCGAGTCAGCGGCTTCATTGAAGGCTACACTGGCATCACTAACAATATGCTCAGCCACGCACCAAGCTGTGACGAAGTGATGAGCGAATTTGTCGATTTTATTGGTGATGCAAATTTGGTGGCTCATAACGCATCATTTGATAAGCGTTTTTTAGATGCTGAACTGGAATTAATTGGCAAAGGATACAAGGGTGAGTTTGCATGCTCGCTGTTAGTTTCTCGACGCCTCAACCAAGAAGTCAGTTCACACAAATTGGGCGACCTTGTGGCGTACCACAGCATCGCCAATGATGGTGTATTTCACCGTGCGTTAGCGGATGCCGAGGTGACAGCATCACTTTGGTTACTTTTAGTGAACTCTATAACTGAAAAGCACGCTATCGAGAAGCCGAGTTTTCAGTTGATGCAAAAGCTCGCTAAGCAGCCAAAAGCATCTGTTGAAAAATTCTTGGGTAAGCAAAGATAAAACCCACGTCAACCTTTCAAAGAGACATCTATGACCTCTACTTTCGACTCAATCGTACCCGTTGGCGTTCGCTACATGGTGCTATCGGCACTTGGCTTCGCGCTGATGTCTGCCTGTGTAAAATATGTGAGCACTTATGGTATTCCCGTATTTGAAATCGTGGCAGCACGTGCATTAGTCTCTCTGGTATTGAGCTATCTGGATGTCAAAAGGAAAGGAATTTCAGTTTGGGGGCACAAAAGACCCTTGTTACTGTTACGCGGTGTCGTTGGCTCGCTGGCTTTGATCTGTGTGTACTATGCGGTGACCACGTTGCCTCTCGCCGAAGCGACAATACTTCAGTATATCCACCCTATCTTTACTGCCTTACTCGCTTTTTGGTTTCTAAAAGAAAGCATTCAGAAATCGACCATCATTTGTATCGTGCTGAGTATTCTCGGCTTGACGTTTATGGTGGGACCAACGTTAGGCAGTAGTACGACAGAGTCATTGCCGTTATTCAGTGTAGGTATTGCGCTCCTTGGCGCATTTGGCAGCTCTATCGCTTACGTTATCGTTAGGAAGCTAAGCCAAACTGAAGACAGCTCAGTGATCATTTTCTACTTCCCATTGGTTGCGTTGCCAGTCTCCATTCTATTGATTGGCGACGACTTCGTGATGCCGGATTGGTATCTCACCATAATGCTGGTGTTGGTGGGTGTCTTCACGCAAATAGGTCAACTAGGATTAACCAAAGCAATGCAAACCCAAGCGGCAGGCAAAGCTTCGGCATACTCCTATGTTCAGATTGTGTTCTCTATTTTGCTAGGTTTAGCGCTGTTCAATGAAGTCCCTACTGTTTGGACTTACATTGGTGGCTCACTCATAGTGATAGGGGCTTTGATCAATACCTTCGGTAAACGAGTCGCTGCTAAATAAACACCCAATGACAGCGGGCACACGCAGCTACTGGGCCGCTTGTGCTTGCTGCATTCGTTTTGCTCGCTCTTCTTCTTGCTCAACCAAAATTTTCTCATGGGTTCTGAAGAAAGGCAGGTAGATAAAGTAAGCATTGACCATAGCAAACACGACCATTAACGCGTTCATGTAACTCCCATTGGCAGCCCACGCCGCACCGATTGGGGCAGGTACAGACCATGGAATCATTAGTACCACGCGATCCAAAATCTCCGCCGAAGTTAAGAACCAAGCAATGGTTGCGTTGAGCATTGGGACAAAAATAAACGGCACAAGGAAAAGCGGGTTCATAATAATTGGGAAGCCAAACAATATTGGCTCGTTAATATTAAATATCGCCGGAATCGCGCCAACCTTACCCACCGACTTTAACTGTTTTGAACGGCTTTTAATCGCAAGATACACCAATGGTAATGTTGAACCTACCCCGCCTATCAAAACAAAAAAGTCCCAAAAAGCAGGTAGATAGATATGAGGGAGTACCTGACCGCCGGCTTCCAATGCCGTTTGGTTCTCAAGCAGGTTAGACATCCAGAATGGATTCATAATTCCGGTAATGATCAGTGCGCCATGAATCCCCATAAACCAAAGAAGCTGACAAATCAGTATCGAAATTAACACCGCAGCGAGACTATCTGAGGCTAGCACTAAAGGGCGGAATAGCTCTTCTATTAATTGCGGAAAGTGCACACCAAACTCAGCATCAAGAAAAACATTGAATGTTGAAATGCTGATCATCACGGCAAAGATCGGCACGATGAGCTTAAAACTTTGAATCGTTAGAATAGGAACATCTTCCGGCATCTTGATGTACCAGCCCATACGGATAAAGAACCTAACGACTTCTATTGAATACAGACTCGCGATAAGCGCTGTAAACAGTCCTGCACCACCTAGGTAGCGCGCATCTTCTTGTCCATCGATATAGAAGCCGGCCAGCATGAGAAACGCCATACACCCTGTCAATCCAGACAGGCGCTCTGGCAATTGATAGCTCTTCGCGAGACTGGCAGAAACGCCAAAGGAAACGATAAGCCCTACGACGCCCAGTGTCAGTTGATAAGTTGGCAACAAGATGGGTCTTAACGCCAAAGATAAGTCCATCCAAGCCATCGACATCCAAGACTCAGAATCGGCAAACGGAGGAAAGATAATCGGGACAAACATACAGCCGACAAAAATGAAAGGCATTGCCAACTGGAAACCATCACGCATAGCCATAAGGTGCTGACTGCGCATCAGCAGTTTTGCTACAGGATTCATGAACTGTTCTACCTGATTGGCACACAGTCTCATAATGGATTGGTTCATTTACTCTACCGGCTATATGGATCCGCGTCAGGATACCCGAATGCACAAACTCTCGGAAACCGATTATCCAAATCTGCCGACTCCGCCACGTTTTTTACCTCATCACTCGCTCAATTCCGACTTTAGATCACGCTTCCCCCACCACTGAGCCATTTCTAGTACTCAATTTAAGGTCATCAGCGCCGTTTGAAGCGCTTAGTTTCCCAGTTCAAGATCATTCGTTAACTGTGTCACGAATTTTTCGCCATAACTCGGGTTTCCAGTGATCGTTTTCACACTTGCCTGGAAATCATTTGGAAACCGGTTTCCAAATGATTTCCTTAAGGGCATATTGATTAGGCATTCAAGATTCTGGAGAAGAAAAAATGAAAAAAATTATGCTTTGCTGCTCTGCTGGTATGTCTACCTCTCTACTGGTTAAGAAAATGGAAGCGTCTGCGCAAGAACGCGGTATCGAGGCTGAAATCAAAGCATTTGGCGCAAGTGAGTTCGACGTTCAAGTAGGTAACTACGAGGTTGTTCTTCTTGGTCCTCAAGTGAAATACATGCAAGCAGATTTCCAAAAGAAAGCAGATGCTCTCGGCATCAAAGTTGAGCCAATCAACATGATGGATTACGGCATGCAGAAAGGCGATAAAGTGCTTGATTTTGCACTAGAACTTATCAGCTAACCTGTTTTTGCTCGGCGTCCCCCCTTAGTCAATTTTCGACGCCGAGCTTTTCTAAACTTTATCCTAACGAGAGTAACGACATGGGCGCTATGTACGACAAAATGGTCAATGTTATCGAGCAAAAGGTCACCCCTATTGCTGGTAAGATTGGTCAACAAAAATACATCACTTCTATACGTGACGGCTTTATTGCTGCACTACCTTTTATGATTGTTGGTTCTTTCATGCTGGTGTTTATCTTCCCTCCGTTTTCTGCGGAAACGACTTGGGGATTTGCACGCGCATGGCTAGATTTTTCTGAGACATATCGTGAGCAGCTCATACTGCCATTCAACTTGAGTATGGGGATCATGACCATATTCATATCGGTGGGGATAGCGTCAAGCTTGGCTCGCCATCACGATCTTGATCCTGTTACGACAGGTTTGCTATCACTAATGAGCTTCTTGCTTGTTGCAGCGCCAGTTCAAGACGGCATGCTGTCAATGCAGTACTTCTCTGGTCAAGGTATCTTTACGGCGATCATGACAGCGTTGTACTCTACTGAAGTCTACGCATTCCTGAAGCGCAACAACATCACTATCAAGCTTCCACCAGAAGTGCCAACAGGTGTTGCGCGTTCATTTGAAATCCTGATCCCTGTATTGGCAATCATCATCACGCTTCACCCTCTAAACCTGTTTATCGAAGCGCAAACGGGCATGATCATCCCAGAAGCAATCATGGCTCTTGTTCAGCCACTAGTATCTGCCTCTGATACGCTACCAGCTGTTCTACTAGCGGTACTGGTATGTCAAATCCTTTGGTTTGCGGGTATCCACGGTGCACTAATCGTAACAGGTATCATGAACCCATTCTGGATGGCGAACCTATCAGTTAACCAAGCAGCAATGGCAGCAGGTGAAGCCATTCCGCACATCTTCGTTCAAGGTTTCTGGGATCACTACCTACTTATTGGTGGCGTAGGTTCAACACTTCCACTTGCGTTCCTACTACTTCGTAGTAAAGCCGTTCACCTACGTACCATTGGTAAGATGGGTACCGTACCAGGCCTATTTAACATCAACGAGCCAATTCTATTTGGTGCGCCAATCATCATGAACCCTGTGTTCTTCCTGCCATTCATTTTGGTACCAATGGTGAACGCAACTCTAGGTTGGTTTGCTCTTGACTGGGGTCTAGTAGAGCGTGTGGTTTCTCTAACGCCTTGGACAACACCAGGACCTATCGGTGCATCGTGGGCAGCTAACTGGGCATTCAGTCCTGTCATCATGTGCTTCATCTGTATGGCTATGTCAGCAATGATGTACCTGCCATTCCTAAAAGCTTATGAAAAACAACTTCTTGAGCAAGAAGCAGCGGACGAGAAAAACCAACAAGAAGCGGCTGGTCAGCCAGTAACAGCATAATCAACCAATTCTGAACTATCAGACACGGTTGAAACCAATAATAAAAAAGTCGCCCCCTAGTCTTAATTGGGGTTGAGCGAGGGGCGACACTGTCTACCTTTCGGTAGGCTCCATTTAAGAATTTAAGAGGTAAGCAAAATGGAAACTATGGATCTAGAAGAACAAGTGATGGGCATCATCATCAATGCGGGTCAGTCTCGCAGCCTTTGTTATGAAGCACTTCGCCATGCTAAAAACGGCGAGTTTGAAGAGGCTGAGGGCTTGATGAAAGAAGCACAAGAGTTTGCAAACCAAGCTCACCTAGTTCAGACCCAGCTTATCGAAGCCGACGAAGGCACGGGTAAAATGAAGATGACGCTAGTGATGGTTCACGCACAAGATCACCTAATGACTTCCATGCTGGCAAAAGAGTTAGTCGCGGAAATGATTGAACTGCACAAGCGGACCGCTTAGTAATTCGATCTCACTTTACTTTTTTCAGTTTTTTCGACCATTAACGGGGCGAGTCAGGCATGAAAACGTCTTATAGGAGCGTTTTCAACATCTTTGGTCGTAAGCAGCCTGTTTTTAGGAGCCCAGCTTTTGAAGCCTTGTCGTGTTCCTTACTCTGGGCTGCTCTTTTTCCTCACCTTATATCCTCTCATCAGACTTGGATCAGTACCTCTGAAAGAGTACAATAACGGAAATCTTGGGAAACGGTTTCCCAGTTCTAGAAACTCTATGAATCTATTAAGGTTGTTGTCATGGCTACTATCACCGATGTCTCTCTGCTAGCAAACGTATCGAAAGCGACCGTTTCTCGCGTGATGAGTGGCAGCCGTGGTGTTAAGCCAGAGAGTCGTGAGGCTGTATTACGCGCCGCCGAAGAACTTAACTACCGCCCAAATGCCGCTGCACAAACACTGGCAAATCAACGCTCCGATTATATTGGCGTTATCCTTTCCTCTAGTGACGCTGGACAAGTGTCTACTTACCTACCTCTACTTGCAAAATCACTGAAAGCGAAAGGCAAACACATGCTGGTTCAATTTGCAGAAACAGCAGACGAGCAAGTACGTATGGTAGAAGAACTTAATCAAAGACACTGTGACGCCATCATCTCACTCGGTGGCACGATTCAATCCTTGGCTACCGACAACGTCATTGCCATCGATAGTTTGGCAAGCGCTGAGCATGCTATCGGATACGATTACAAGTTCGCAGCAGAAAGTGCGTGCCGCTTCTTATCGAGTAAAGGCCACGCAAGTATAGCCATCGTCGTGGACGATGAAAGTTACGCGTCAACACAAGTGCTTGAAGGCTATAAAACATCGCTACAAAACTCGGCAATGCCAGTCAACAGACAGCTTATCGTCACAGCGAATGGCAACAATGAGCAAGCGATTATGTCGCTATTAAACAGCTACCACCCGTTTACGGCCTTGGTAGTCATGCGTGACAGCCAAGCTGCTGTCGCAATGAACCTGTTCAGAGATTTCAATTTAGCGACACCTCAAGAAGTCTCGATCGTGTCACTGGAAGATTCACAATTGGCAAGCCAGCTCAATCCTCCCCTCACCTGCATCAGCTACCCTTCACAGCAGATAGTCGATATGGCTATGGAGAAGTTAGACGCCATTCTGGAAGACAAGCCAATGTCGAGCAAGCCTTTAATTACTGGCCGACTCGTGACTCGTGACTCAGTTATCAATCGTCGTTAGCATGGTGCTCATAGCTAGCATGGTGTAAAGCAACGGGTCTAAGTGCCCGTCTAACCACGATAAAAATCCACCAAATGACACCAAAGGCCAATAGCATTCTGAGCGTATAGGTCGCGGTTCTCAGCAATACGGCACTGCGTGATACCGATACCTTTAATTCATAAGGGTATTGTGGTGATACAACGCGATGGCTAAGAACAAAAGTAGACCAAAAACTGTTATCGATATTGACGTGTTCGCTTGAATAACGTGGCAGTGATTCTCCCAATAGATACACCTGATAAAAGTAGTCGCGAAGCGGGCTCTCTAACCAGTGTCCCAACATTCTGCGCGGATTTACATAGGCAAAATACTCGGTATCGCCTACCTGCTGAGCAACAACAAACGATGGCTCAGGGAAGTATGTCGTCAGCAGAGACCAACCAATGAACACACCTTCATCGCTAGTATTGCCAGCCCAATAGCTTTTGTTTGATGACACTTCTCCAAACAAGCTGCACGCATACCAGCCCGTTGTGTGGTTTCTTACATAGCCGAGCGCTCGAACTTCCTCTTCGATATACGCCTTTCGATTGTAGAATCGGCGATGTTCTGATTCGCACCCTTCATGCTTGGGTAGAGACACCACCAAATTCAACGTAGATTCAATCCTACTATCGATGCTTGTCAAACTGGCCTCAAGTTCGTTGGCGATGTCTTGTTTAATGGTGGCGGTTGCAAAGATATAACTCAAAACACTGAGCAGTACCGTTAGCAACAGTGAATAGATGACAACTCTCATTTTTGCTCCTGCACCTTCTCAGGCTGCACCTGCTTTTTACGAAAGCCAATCATTGCAATGGCACCCACTACCATTCCGAACACCACCAACAACCTTACGATAAAGGTGACGACTCCTTGCCTGTATAGAGCAGTATCTTTATAGACTGAAATCGAAATAGGAAACAATAGCGACTCTTTGGTGGCTTTGTAATCCCCAAATGAAGCGCTATTTTTCTGCAAAAGTGGCGTTTCGTCGTTTGAGAAGTGAAGGATCCTATGAGTTTCCTGAGGCGCTTCTTGTACCCACCATCCCAATATCGCCGTGGGGTTAATCGTTGCAATAGCGACGTTTTCATCTCGATAAAGTGCTAGCGCGTAAGAAGTATTACCGTCATGAGTGGGTGAGCGCAACTTGGCAAAGCCAATATCCCCTTTTCGAGCTTCATTCCAAAACGAATTATCCAGCGGCTGATTCGTAGGTCCTAGGTTGCTGCAAAATTGATAATGATCTGGTTGCTTGGTACCAACAAAAAGGCCGCGCATTGAAACGCTGCGAAAAACCGTATGACCAAGCTCTGTCTGCATCGATTTATCGCACTCTGCTAAAGGAAACAGATAGTTAGACAATACATGCAGCTCTGACTGAATTTGGGTAAGCTGACGCTCGACACCACTTAGCACTTGCTGTGCTTCTTGATGAGCCTGTTCGCGAAACGTAAAGAACTGATACACACAGCCAATCAGCAGCGTGTAGAGAAAAATATAGAAAATATTGGTGAAGGACTGTTTTAATTGCATTGAATAAATTTGCGCTGAATTTCCTCACTGTTATACAGCATCAAATTTATACGAACCTTATCCCACCTCAAATTTCTAAACATTGTTTATATATATTGCGAGACGTCATTCAAAATTCAAATGAAATAAAAACCACGCATACATTGTATAAATATTACGTAAAACAACCATCACGGAATATTCTCATTTAGTCTAAGTATTTATACGACATGGCACTCGCTATTTTTCAACCACTTGAAGAAGAGAACCTTTAAGCAGCCGATAACTGATCCAACCCAGTCCAACAATACACATCACGCGCAACCAATATATCCCAGCGTGTTTCAACACATCGACAAACGAAGCTGTCGCTTGAATGGAATAAGGGTGGTGTTCAGAATGCGCCGTTTCCAGCAACATGCTTTGCATTCTCACTGGTGATCGCGTGTAAAAAGGCACGCAGTCCGAATCCAAAGTCAGGCTGTAATTTGCATACGCTAGGCTTGGCTCAATCCAGTAACCAAGCACTCTTCTAGGGTTGATGTAAGCGAAAGCTTTCTGCTTCCCTTTGTCTTTGGAGACCACAAACGACGTCTCTGGGAAGTGTACCGTCAACAATGAGTGTCCAATAAACACCCCCTCTTTTTTGCTGCCTCTCCAGTAGTTAAGCTTAGAAAGTTGGCGCCCGAACATGCTACACACATACCATTGTTCGCCCGTGTCATAGATATAACCCACCGCACGAATACGCTCGTTTTCATGCGCAATATTAGCGTATTCACGCTTCACTTCATCTCCACAATGGGGATCGCTCGGCAGCATGTCGATAACATTAAGAATGTTCTTTATCTCCCTATCTACCCTTGCTGTTGCACCGATCGCGCTCGTCTCTAATTCATGTGTAATTCGGAAATAGGCACCGACTAGGCTCACCAATGCCGATAGCGACATCACCACCAACCACTTAATCATGACTCACCTCAAAGTCTTGCTCTGGGTTTTCTCTGCGTGTGCTACGACGATAAACGTCAAGCAGCAACAGGCTACCAAATGCCAATATTCCGCCTAGTGTAAGCCGCTCAATAAAGGTCAAAAGCTTATCCCAAAGCACAGTAATAGGTTGCGTCACACGAATCATAATTGGGTAACGTTCGGAATAAGTCGACATTTCAATACCATCACCATCGGCGATATCAATACCACGCGTCAACAATGCTTCGCCATCATTAAAAGACAGGACTACCTTAGCCTGAGGGAAAAATGGTTCAATCCACCAGCCAAGAATAATGCGTGGGTTAATGGCTCCGAGGACAATGGTATTATCTTTAATAATCGCTAAGGCATAGGAGGGATCGCGTCGATACTCAATCTGCTTAATTTTCGCAAACGCCACATCTCGGCTGTATCTAGCATCCCAAAATGTCGACGTAACCGCAGCTTTGTGCTGGCCAAAGTTACTACAAGCGATAAACGATTCCTCATTGCCACTCTGCACTGTCCCAACGGCTAGTCCACGTAAGCCTAAGCTTCGAAACACATGATGAGCCAGCACCTTTTGCGCTTCAGTGCTGCAATCCGTCGGTTGATAAACGGCTCTCAACTCTCTTTCGATCTTTGATAGTTGAAACTCAACTTTGCTAAGAATTTGGTCAGCACTGTCGCTCAGCTCCTGACGAAACGTGAGTACTTGATAAACACAGCCAATAAGCAGCGTATAGAGAAAGATGAAGATCAGATTTTGCCAAGTGCGCTTGGGGAACATGTAATAAAACGACTCACAACCATAGAACTGCCAAATGATAATCGCCAATTCAAAGCTATGTCTTTAATCTGACTCAACCTTTTGAGAGGACTGTCTCAGTGAGTGAGAATTTAGTAGCAAATAACTATAGCTGAGATCGCTTGTAGCAGGACAGCTAAAAATCTTGAAGTGTCAAATAACCCTATGACGCCAAGTCAACGGGAATTTCTCTACAACAACTTATTCTTATATTGCTCCGGCGTTTGCCCAGAATATTTCTTAAACATCGAGATAAAGGGACTTGCTTGGTTATAACCGAGCGTAAATGCGACTTCTTTTACTGAATGGCCACTTCTCAATAGATCCATTGAAAACAAGTACCGTACTCGCAAGCGCCACTCGGTAAAACTCATACCAAGTTCGCTTTGGCAGTAACGCGCAAGCGTACGCTCAGTCGTATGAACCTTTGATGCCCACTCTTTAAGGCTAATGTCGTTAGTTGGTTCTTCCTCAATGGCCGCCAGAATAGGTGCGAGATATTTGTTATTACTAGACGGTAGGAAGTGGTGCTGCTCTTGCTGATCGCTCAGTTGGTCTAAGAGCACTTGGATCAGGCGCTGATCTTTGTCAGATTCAGCCACGTTAACGTTACGGTGACGAAAATCCTCAATGATCGAGGAGACGATCGGTGTCACTTTGATTAAGCTGGTTTTATCTGGAAACCCGTCAGTAAACTCGTGAGCAATATTAAGAGAGCAGTATTCGAGCGGTTTTCGGTTGTAGCTGCAATGCATCACCCCCGCTGGAACCCAAATGGCGAGGTGTGGCGGAGCAAGAAAACGCGTGTCCTGCGCTTCCATTTCCAATATCCCACCGCTAATCAGCTGGACTTGTCCCCAAGGATGGCAGTGAACGCGGGTTTCCGTATTAGACAAAAACGCGTCAAAGTTCATGAAAACATTGGAGGGCATCTTGTCGATAGACAAAGAGGGGTGCAAATTTCTAGTGTGTTTTTTCAACTTGTCTTCCTATCGCGCGCAATGTCGTTTTAAAGATACATGCAATTATACCGACCTGTCACACTATGAATCAACTTACAAAACGCGATGAGGTTCACAGTGGTCTATCTTCTTCCCTTCTTTACTGTGTTGATATGGGGCGGCAACGCCCTTGTGAACAAGATGTCCGCCTCTGCCATTGAACCGAGCGCGATGAGCTTCTATCGCTGGGCACTTGCTATCTTGGTAATGACGCCTTTTTGCCTACCAAAAGTTAAGCGTTACTGGCCAGAGATCCGCAAAAACAGCGCCAAACTCGCGTTTCTTGCATTGCTGGGCATGGTGCTTAACCAATCGTTAGGCTACTACGCAGCGGCAACTACAACGGCCTCTAATATGGCGCTGATAACTTCACTAGTCCCCCTGCTCGCGGTGTTCATTTCCGTGCCGTTACTTGGCAAACGTATCTCTAAGCTAAGCATCGTTGGCGGCGTGATCTCGCTTGCTGGTCTTGCCTTTATGCTTGGGCAAGGTGACCTTAGCTTCTTTTTACACCAAGACATTTCCCAAGGTGATGGCCTGATGGTACTCGCAGCAATTGTGTATGCGACCTACTGTGTTCTACTAAAACGCTGGAAGATGCAGCTGTCTACCTGGATGCTGATTTACACACAAGGCGTATTTGCCGTGATCATGTTATTTCCACTATTACTGACTAGCGAGCAAATCTTGCCAAGCAGCTCTGCCCTGCCGCTTATCGCCTACGCGGGATTGCTAGGTTCCTTGGTTGCTCCACTGCTGTGGGTAAAAGCGATCGATTTGATTGGCGCAGATGGCAGTGCCATGTTCATGAACCTATTACCAGTTATCGCAGTCGCTCTCGCTGCGGTACTGCTTGGTGAGTCAATTACCCAGTTCCACCTTATTGGCGGGCTCATGGTCATTTCCGGCGTTATTTTGTCGCAAATTAAGACCAAAAAGCTTCAGCCAGCGCAAGAAGCGGTGGCACCTAAACTCACTATCGATAAACAGTAGCGAACGGCAAAAAACTCGCACACTCAAACTCATAGCGTGTTGTTAACAAGTTTGTCATAATCAAGTCACTTAGCAGCTCAGATAAAGGAATAAAAATAATGAGCAGTGGCAGAAGAGAGACCACCCTGCGTTTTCTAGCCGAGCCAGGCGATGTTAACTTTGGCGGCAAAGTGCATGGCGGCGCAGTAATGAAATGGATTGACTTAGCGGCGTACGCTTGCAGCGCGGCATGGAGTGGCAAGTACTGTATCACCGCTTACGCTGGTGGCATTCGCTTTGTTGAGCCAATCCACGTTGGCAACTTGGTAGAAGTGAGTGCCAAAGTGATCTATACCGGCAGAAGCTCAATGCACATTGCCATCGATGTGCAAGCCAGCGACCCTAAAGAGCTGAAAAATCGTCTCACAACACACTGTATCGTTATCATGGTGGCGGTGGATGAAAATGGCAAACCCACCGAGGTGCCCGAGTGGGTACCGCAAACAGAAGACGATATTCAACTTCGTGAATCGGCAATCAAGCTGATGAACATGCGCAAACAGATTGGCGAAGAGATGGAAGCGCACGTCAAATATCTCAAGTAATTTCCTCTCCTTACTTGTCAATCAAGCCCTAAAATTCATGCAGACTGAATTCTCGGTCTGCATTTGTTATCCAGATCTCATCTACGCCCTAAATCATCCTCCAAAAGAAGGAGTTTTCATCTTTTCCCTTCAACTACACTAGATTGACGTGATAGATTTTTTCTATATCCAAACAGAATTCCTACAACATCAGCTTGGTGAGATTTTATGCCCAACTCTTCCATTTCTAAACCTGAGCAAAAGATTCATCTGTACCAAATTTTCACCCGCCTATTTGGCAATACCAATTCAACCAACCAGCCTTGGGGCACCATAGAGCAAAATGGTGTCGGCAAGTTTAGCGATATCAACGAGGCCGCCCTAGCATCGATTCGAGACCTCGGTATGACCCATGTCTGGTATACCGGTGTGCCGCATCATGCGGTTATCCGTGATTACAGCGAGTATGGCATTCGCAATGATCACCCTGCCGTTGTTAAAGGACGCGCAGGGTCACCTTATGCGGTGAAAGACTATTACTCGGTGAACCCAGATTTAGCCAACGATCCCGCCGAAAGAAATCAAGAGTTTAAGCAGCTGATTGAACGCACGCATAAAGCGGGCTTAAAAGTGGTGATTGATATTGTGCCCAACCACGTGGCTCGCCAATACCAAGGGCTCAGCAACCCTGAAGGCGTCACCGATTTTGGTGCGGAAGACGATACCAGCCTCGAGTACTCGCGGGAAAACAACTTCTACTACATTCCAGACCAAGCGTTTGAACTGCCCGATGTACCTGAGCATCTCGCACCGCTTGGTGGCGAGGATCACCCATTACTCAAGCAGTCTTATCATGAGTACCCTGCTAAATGGACCGGCAATGGCGCGAGAAACGCCAAACCGAGCGCCGACGACTGGTATGAGACGGTTAAAGTCAATTACGGAGTAAGACCCGATGGCAGCAAAGACTTTCCTGAACTACCCGAATGTTATCGACATAAGGACTTTGCTGACCACGCCAAATTCTGGAATGACAAAGATGTACCAAGCTCATGGCGCAAGTTTCGTGACATTGCCATGTATTGGCTAGATCAAGGCGTCGACGGCTTTCGCTATGACATGGCAGAGATGGTACCGGTGGAGTTTTGGAGCTTTCTCAACTCATCGATCAAACTGAACAATCCCGATGCTTTCTTAGTGGCAGAAGTGTACCAACCACACCTTTATCGAGATTACATTCAGCTTGGCAAAATGGATGCACTCTACGACAAAGTTGATCTCTACGATACGCTCAAAGCGATTATTCAAGGCCGAGATAGCACAGAGTCCATTTCTCGTATCCAAACCGAGCACAGTGACATCGAACCTCACATGCTGCACTTTCTCGACAACCATGACGAGCAGCGGATCCCTTGCGCTGAGTTTGCAGGTAGCGCCGAAGCGGCCTTACCAGCCATGGTGATTTCAGCCACCATCAGTAACGCGCCCACAATGCTTTACTTTGGCCAAGAGCTCGGTGAAGCAGGTGAAGAACACGCTGGTTTTGGGCAGCCAACCCGTACCTCGATTTTCGATTATATCGGTGTTCCAAGCCATCAGCGCTGGATGAACAATGGCGCATTCGATGGCGGGCAATCCACCGAACAAGAACTGAATCTGCGACGTTTTTACCAACGCTTAATGCGCTTTGTGCAGCATAGCCCTGCGATGTCAGGCTCTCGACTGTCACTGGATATTCAGCGTGATGAACGCCATGGCGAGCTTCGCCACAAGCTTTATGGATATTGGCGTGAGAACAAAGGCAATGCTGCGTTAGTCATAGTTAACTTTGATGCGCATCAAGCCAGTGGTGAACCGATTTCCGTGTCCGTGGACGTGATCAATGCTTTAGGGTTAATCGATGGTACCTACTCACTAACATGTAGACTAAATCCAAAAGTCACCGCAGAGCTTAGTGTCTCGAATGGCTCAGGCCAAGTTGATATTGCCCTCAATCCACTGGCTTCACATATTTTTCAAATTGTAGCTACAGAGCGTTAGCCGCCCGACTTCATCGAAGCCTACTGTAATCAAGCCTCACCGTAAAAACTGAGGCTTGATTTTACTCATTAAGATCACACCTCGCGCAAGTGAAATAGCAAAAATCTATACCATTTAACAAAAAGGCTATTTTTACGACTCATTGCATCCGATTATTCTTATCCCAATGCAAATGGACAGGATAGTCACAATGAAAACACTAAAAACATCCTTAACCGCTTTGGCACTAGCAACGTTAACGGCAGCTCCAGCAATGGCAGTCACAGAAGGTGAACTGCTTATTTGGATCAACAGTGATAAGGGTTACGAAGGGCTTGCAGAAGTAGGCCGACAGTTTGAAGCCGATACTGGTATTAAAGTCAGCGTTCAGTTTCCAGAATCGTTAGAAGCACGCTTTCAACAGGTCGCTGCCACTGGCGATGGCCCAGACATCATTTTCTGGGCACATGACCGCTTCGGTGGCTACGCTGAATCTGGTCTGCTGCGAGAAGTGAAACCGAGCAAAGCATTCCAAGATAAACTGGTCGACTTTAGTTGGGATGCGGTGAACTACAAAGGCAAGCTCATTGGCTACCCTCTTGCGATTGAAGCCATTTCACTGATTTACAATAAAGACTTGCTGCCAGAAGCACCTAAATCGTGGGAAGAGCTACCCGCTATTCATACGAAGATGAAAGCACAAGGCAAAGAGACCATTATGTGGGATGTGAAAAACGCCTACTTCACTTGGCCAATTGTCTCTGCCGGTACTTATTCGTTCGCGAAAACGCCACAAGGTCACGATGCCAACGACACAGGGATCAACAATCAACGCGCTCAGGACAACCTAGCGTTCTTGCTGAACATGAAGCAAGAAGGCATTGTCAATCCGGGAATGGATTATGCCAATGCCGAGTCGTCCTTTGCCAAAGGCGAAGTGGCGATGACGATCAACGGTCCTTGGTCATGGGGTAACCTAGACAAAGCTGGCATCAACTACGGGGTTGCCACCTTCCCTACATTGGATGGAGAAAAATCGAACCCATTCGTTGGTATTTTGAGTGCCGGTATTAGCTCTGCAAGCCCAAATGAAGATTTGGCAGTAGAGTTTATCGAAAACTATTTGTTTACCGATGAAGCGCTCACCACTATCAACAACGACAAGCCGCTTGGTGCCGTGACTCTGAAATCTTTCCAGCAAACTCTAGAGTCCGATCAGCGAATTCGCTCAACCATGATTAACGCTGAAAACGGCGAAATCATGCCAGCGATACCAAAGATGATGACTTTTTGGATGTCTGAAGGCGCTGCCATCGAAAACACACTACTGGAACGCCAGACTGTTTCTGAGGCGCTTGCAACTGCGGAGAAGCAGTTAACGCGCTAACACTAACCACTCGCCATATGCAGCAGAAACTGCACTTGGCGAGTAAATCAATCGAAGTTTTGTTGTTTCTTGTAAGCTCGTGACCACCTCTTAAAACCGCAATGTAACGCTTTAAATCGCTCTACATCAGATCCTCTGCTTCATCACATTCTCACCCAAGATCTCAAACAGCTGATTGAATTTCTCTCTATCGCTATCTATACCCTTTAACTATGCTCGCAGTTCCTCTGTTGTTCGAGCACGTACGACGCCACACGATCACGCTTGTTGGAAGGTAATAAATCATGGGTGGTGACAAAGTGATGAAAACAAAAGAGATAAAGGCGAAACAAGGAGATAACGATGGACAGAATTTGCCCAATTTGCCAAACGCCAATGGTAGAGAGAAACAACATACATGTTTGCCCGAGAAATGAAATTGGCGACTGCGCCTACGACCCCTACTTTCATGAGTTTGAAGCAACACAAGAGCGCGAGATGGAGCAAGTTCGTCCTTATTAGAATCACAAGGCGATAATTGTCAAAAAGGCGACTTCTCAACATAAAGCCGCCTTTTTATTGAATCTTAAGGACACATTTAAGTTAACACCAACTTGCGCCTTCGCCCGTTTGCGGTTTTAGAAGCTCTTTCACATTCGCTTCTATAACTCGATAGCCGACGTTACCAAATAAAGTTTGTCGCCCGCCGTCAATAATATAGGTTGGACTGCCTTTGATCTGTTGAGCCTCACGAAGCAGTTGGTCGCTCCAGAGTGCCGCATAGGCAGAACCATCCATCAGGTACGGCTGAAGCGCTTCAAGGTTTATTCCATGAGAGGCAAGGACATCGGCAATAACTTCAACATTACTGATATCTCTCCCTTGTTCAAAAAAAGCCTGTCTTAACGACTTAGCGAGACACAACACTTCATCTTGGCTGCTACCAGCAAGCTCTGCCGCTTTTAAATGGAGATGTGCAGGCATGGAACTGGTTGGTCTAATGCTGTGCCATACAGCGGGGTTAAGCGTCAATTCAGGGAACTTAGCGGCCACCTCCTCGGTGTGCTTTGCGAATCCATAAAAACCGCCTTTGTCACTCCATCCTTTACCGATACGAGTTTGTGTGTCACCAAACAAGTTAATGAACTTAGGTGATAATTCAATTTGGCCATCAAAGTTAGCTAGCAAGGCATCATTTCGAGCCTCCGCTGCCCACGCCCACACACAAAGTACATCGCTGACATAGTCGATTTTTAACATGATGCATTCTCCCGCTTTGTTATAACTTCTTCTGAGAATTAAAAACGATTATCGTGAAATATAGTCGTTGGCCGCTGCGACCGTACCGACATTAACGATGTTTCGATAACCCATAGACTCAAGAACTTGAACCGCCTGAGACGCTCTCATACCAGATGCACAGTAAACAATAAGGTTGTCTTTAGGCTGGATGTCGCTGTTAGCAACCGCGAAAATGCTCTGTAATGGGAAATTCAAAGAACCTGGAATATGCCCCGAAGCAAACTCTTGTGACGAACGCACATCGATCAAATACTGCTTAGCCGCCGAGGATTCAGAACAACCAGCAGTACTATGGTGTGAGGTTATGTTTGTTTGAACAGTTGAATTCATTTAAACAGCTCCAGCTAATTAAGTTAATACTAATTTAACTAACACAACCAAAGCTGTCAAACATTATTTTAGAAAAAGCTAAAATAAAACTTCAAGTGTTGGCCTTTGGATCCCAGAACCAAGGACCTACAACCCAAAACTTTTACAGCTCAATCATATAAGCATCATAAGGCTCAAGCTCTACATCCCCAAAATCAAACGTCGTTCGCCCAGAGTTTGATAACAGCACCTCGGCTGAACTTTGCTTGAACTCACTCAAGTCGACGGTCAATGACTCGCCACTGAAATTAGCGACAACCATTAGGCGTGTCTCCCCTTCTGTTCTGAGATAGGCAAAGACTTTGTCGTGCTGTTCCAGTACAGGAGTAAAATCGCCGTGCACAATGGCACGATGGCGCTTGCGAATTGCAATTAATGACTGATAGTAACGATACACAGAATCACTACTTGCCAGGTCATCTTCAACGTTCACCTCGGTGTAGTTTGGGTTCACTTCAATCCAAGGTTTGCCTTGCGTGAAGCCGGCTTGCGATGCTGCTGACCATTGCATCGGTGTTCTGGCATTGTCACGACCATTCTCACCCAATGCGTGCATCATCTCTTCATGGCTCACGCCCGCCTCTGTTTTCACTTTATAGAAGTTCAGCGACTCAATGTCTTTGTATTGTTCCAAGCGGTCGAACTTCACATTCGTCATCGCGATCTCTTCGCCCTGATAAATGTACGGCGTGCCCTTAAGTCCGTGCAGTACTGTGGCCAACATTTTGGCTGACTTGGTGCGATACACACCATCGTCACCATACTTTGACACCGCGCGAGGCAGATCGTGATTATTCCAAAACAGTGAGTTCCAACCTTGATCAGCGAGCTCTAGCTGCCATTTGGTTAGCACTTTCTTAAACTCAGGTAAGTCGAGTGCGATCGGCTGCCATTTGTCACCGTCTTTCCAAGTAAGCGTAATGTGTTCGAACTGGAAAACCATAGACAGCTCATCACGTTCTGGCGCGCTATATAGCTTAGCGATTTCAGGCGTAGCCCCCCAAGTTTCACCAACCGTCAGAAGGTCCTTACCGCCAAAGGTCGCATGATTCATTTGCTTTAGAAGTGGGTGCAATCTTTCGCCATTGCCCGTGATGCCTTTATCGATCTCTTTACCAATCAGATCAATAACATCAAGCCTGAAGCCGCCAATACCCTTATCTATCCACCAGTTCATCATACGGTGGACTTCATCATGCACTTTTGGGTTTTCCCAGTTAAGATCAGGCTGTTTTTTTGAAAAAAGGTGCAGGTAATATTGCTGAGTCGGCTCATGCCACTGCCATGCACTGCCACCAAAGATCGAATCAAGATCGTTAGGCGCGCTACCATCCGGTTTCGCATCACGCCAAACGTAGTAGTCACGATATGGCGAATCTTTTGATTCACACGCTTGTTGAAACCAAGAGTGCTCATCTGAAGTATGGTTAACCACCAAGTCCATAACGATACGAATGCCGCGCTGTTTTGCTTCGCCGATCAGCGCTTCCATATCTTGCATAGTGCCAAACTCTGGTGCGATGGCTTGATAGTTCGAGATATCGTAGCCGTTGTCATCCATAGGAGACTGATACACGGGCGATAGCCAAATCACATCCACTCCTAGCTCTTGTAAATAATCCAGCTTAGAGCGAATACCATTTAAATCACCAATGCCATCACCATTCGAATCACAAAAGCTGCGCGGGTAAATCTGATACACCACCGCATCGTGCCACCATTTTTGTTCCATGAGTCTGTCCTAGCTTATCGTTAAATTACCCCCACTTTACGAAGTTATCGCTGTGATTAAAAATAGATTCTCCGTATAATCGTATAGATTTTTTATATATCAAACACCGACACACTAAAAGGCAATGTATGGCGCTGAACAAATCCATTAAGTACTTCTTGGCAGTAGCCAAACACGGCAACATTAAACGCGCTTCTGATGAGCTATTTATCAGTCAGCCCTCTCTCACCTCTGCAATCAAAAAGCTCGAGGCAGAGATGGGCGCTCCCTTATTTAATCGTCTATCAAAGGGTGTGGAACTGACGCCGTATGGCAATAAATTCCGTAAGTTTGCACAGGAGCAACAAGAACAGTACTTTGCCCTCAAGCACCAGTTTAACGACATGCAGCAGCGCCAGTTCGGTAAAGTAAAAATCGGTACCGGAGAAGTATGGTGGGAAGGTTTCGTACGCCAATCGGTGACTGATTACCAAGCATTAAACCCCGCCAGCTCATTTCATCTTGAGTTCGGAAATAACCTGTCTCTACTTCACCACCTTGTTCAAGGTGATATAGATTTATTCATAGGTCATGAAGTTTTAGACTTATCCGAGTCGTGTCGTGTAGTGTTCCAGCCTCTGTTTCAAGATTACGAAGCCATCTACGTGTCTAAGCACCACCCGCTTGCTACTGGGATAAGCGAGCCAAGTACCCTACATCGCTACCCTCTTCTACGGGTGACACCAAACCATCCAAGGCACCAATCTGTGCTTGCAAACGGTCTTCCTCATGACACTCATTTTGATGAGCGCATCACCTACGACGTGGATTCTGTCATGGCCAGTATGGATATGCTACATATGACGCAAGCGATAATGCCTTACAGCCACAAAGCCAGTGATTGGCTCGAGAAGCATGACATCGTCATCGCGTATCTCGATAAAGAAAAAGTCGGCAATATAGGGATTTACACCAAGCAAGGGGAAAGCAAATCGAGCGTGGAAGCCCTTGTTCAGCTTCTCACCAGTAATGTCAAATCCCGGTAAGGTCACCGAACTGTCATTTTTCTTTCATTAAACTTTGATGTAATCGTACAGCGTTAGAATAGTCTGAGAGAGGAGCTCGACTTGACCCTGAGCGATATTACCCTAAGTCAATCCACGTTAACTGATTTAAAAGCGGTGGAATATCAATGGATACGTACCATGTACGTTGAAGGATACCAGCGCGATGAAATCAATCATTACATTCAAATCTGCTTTGGCGGGGATGAAGTATTTGCAGACTTGTTCCAGCGTGTGGCAATGGAGCAAGAGAGTTTATACGTCTTGCTCCAATATCTCGGTTGTGCGCCGTCTAGCCGCGAGCTAGTTTAGACGCATCGGTTGATGTGGGTGAACGTTGCAAAATGACATCCACTTCCGTGAGTGTGTACGGCTTATCGACTTTGGTTCTTAGATCCTCCACAAACCGCTCGTAGCTCTTAAATGTCATGGATTCACGTTTCGGATCGACGTAAACAGAGACCCAAGTTTTACGACCAAGCTTAGCGATAAAGATATCCACGATCTCAATCTCATACTCTTGAGCCAGTCCTTTTAAACTGCGATAGATAGGCTTGGTATGCTCAATAGGTGGGGTCGCCATGGTCAGTTCTCGCATACCATTTTTGACCAGTTTTATCGGATCGCTGATAAACGCCAAGCTGAACAGTACCACCAGAATTTGGTCGATGTAACGGCCAACCCAGCCAAATGATGTCTCTTGGATAGCAATCACCAATACTAACGCCACGCCAATCGCACCGGAAATCACACCGTTGATGAACCAGGCGTTTTTCTCTGCCTTTAGAATGTCGGAATGAGACTGTTTGTGACCCACATGACAAACCCAGTACAAAAGGGCGCACAGAGCGACAGCTGGGAACACGTAGATGGCCATCAACCCTAAAGCAGGCTCCCTACCACCAGCTAAAATCACAGGGATATTACTACCTACGGCAAAGGCGATGAGAATAAGTATGGTAATGCCCTTAACCACCACGATCAGCGGCTCAAAAGCGAAAAAGCCTATCGGGTAATGACGAGAGCGACCCGTTTGTGTCAGTTTCGCTATCCGTAGCGAGGCGTACGACACCGCCGCCGACAAAAGGTTGAAGGACGCATCGAGTAAGATAGCGCTAGATTCAGAAATCAACGCCATTATGCCGCCCCAGAGCGACAATACCGTGGCACCCACGGCAGAAGAGATTAATGCTTTAGATTCAGTAATTTTTGTCATTTGGCCATCCTTTCCAAACGCGATTGTTGCGCTAATTGTCATCCTTATAACATAGGAATATGACCTTTCCTATGGCACCTAGCCCTATTTGTTCAAAGTTAGCACAAAGATATCAGCATCTTATGCTATTCCTACATGAGTTGATCAGTATATCAATTCGTTTTCCCAATAGCAGGCATAGTGATTCTAAACCAACTAGTGACAAAAAAGACTACGGGCAAGAAAAGAAGAAGCCCGAGCGAATGCTCGGGCGTCGGTTACAAGAACTGTTAGTCGTGATAGTAAGGAATCCTGATAACAGCCAGCTATACGTAACACCAGTGTTGCTTGTTCAACTTGTCGGCGGCCAAACCAAATAATGTTAAACAATACAAAGAAAATGGGTGACCTTGCGGTCACCCTTATCGTTTTTATCCTTTTACACCGCCGGCGGTCAAACCACCAACCAGCCAACGCTGTGCGAGTAGGAATACGACTGTGATAGGTAGTGCTGATAGTACCGCCGCTGCCGCGAAGTCACCCCATAGATAGTTCTGAGGGTACAAGTACTGCTGCATACCAACCGCTAGTGTGTACGAGTTTACATCAGAAAGTAGTAGTGATGCTACCGGTACTTCACCAACAACCATGATGAACGACAGAATAAACACAACCGCTAGGATTGGCACTGACAGTGGCAGAAGAACTAGGCGGAATGCTTGCCATGGCGTTGCACCGTCAAGTGCTGCTGCTTCTTCTAGAGAGCCATCAATCGTTTCGAAGTAGCCTTTGATTGTCCATACGTGAAGTGCAATACCACCCAAGTAAGAGAAAATCAGACCACCGTGCGTGTTCAAGCCTAGGAACGGAATGTACTGACCGAGTTTGTCGAACAAAGCGTAAATCGCTACCAATGCGAGTACCGCTGGGAACATCTGGAAAATCATCATCGCTTTCAGGATAGTTGACTTGCCTTTAAAGCGCATACGAGCAAATGCGTAAGCAGACGTTGTTGATAGACATACAATCAAGATTGATGAAATGCCCGCAACTTTGATTGAGTTCCACAACCAAGTGAGTACTGGGAACGGAGGCGGTGTTACCGAGCCGTCTGCGTTCGTAACCGAGAAGCCTAGTGCTAGTTTCCAGTGCTCTAGCGATGGGTTCTCTGGGATTAGGCTACCCGTTGCGAAGTTACCTTCACGGAATGAGATAGCGATAATCATCAGTAGTGGGAAAATAATCAGCGATAGGAAAGCCCACATAGCGATGTGTGTTGCCCAAACGCGGTATTTTAATGACTTACCTTGTACCATTGCCATTTTAGGCCTCCTTAGTCTTGAGCTACTTTCGTGACGCGTAGGTTAAGTAGTGCTAGTGCACCTACTAGTAGGAAGATCAGTGTTGCGATTGCACTCGCTAGACCGAAGTCTTGACCACCAGAACCTTCAAACGCGATACGGTACGTGTAGTTAACCAATAGGTCGGTGTAACCCGCTGGCTCAGAAGTACCAATCATGTTAGGACCACCATTCGTTAGAAGGGCAATCAGTACGAAGTTATTGAAGTTAAACGCGAAACTTGCAATTAGTAGCGGAGTTAGCGGCTTAATCATCAATGGCATTGTGATCTTAGTGAAGTTCGAAACAAAGTTTGAACCATCGATTGCTGACGCTTCATACAGGTCATCAGGAATCGCTTTAAGCATACCCATACATAGAATCATCATGTAAGGGAAACCTAGCCAAGTGTTCACAATAAGAATCATCAATTTAGCCATCATCGGATCTGAGAACCAGTTTGGACTAATGCCAAACAGACCTTCAAGGAGCATGTTCACTTCACCAAAGCTTTGGTTGAACAAGCCTTTAAAGATAAGAATCGAGATAAACGCTGGTACTGCATACGGAAGGATCAGCAGCACGCGATAAATAGCACGGCCACGTAGTGCTTCCCACTGAACCACACTTGCCAGTACAAGACCAATAAGAACCGTTAGCGCAACACTCACTGCTGAGAAAACAATCGTCCAGATAAAGATACTGATGAACGGCTCTTTAATACCATCGTCTTTCCATACACGTTCAAAGTTGTGTGTACCAATACCAACAATAAAACCTGGTGATACTGTGTTACCAACAAACTCGCCACTATCGTTAACTGGCTGGTAGAAACCCTCGTCCATATTAGGGCGCAGTAGTTCGCCAGTCTTGTTGTTACGCATGTCGTTTGTACCTTCCACCATAGTGTATAGCGGTTGTACAGAAGCAAATTTACGTAGACCACTCATACGGATGTCAGAGCCATCTGGCATATGAAGGTCAACCGTGTTGAGTTTCGCACGATTTTGAATAATCGCTTTGATCTTCTCTTTCTCACCAACTGGCACTTCTGCCGCGGAAAGGTCGTAATCTGCTGAAGGGCTAGTGATGTCAAAATCAGGCGTGGCAAGCAGCTGTTCACCGTCTTTCACGTAGATACGGTGACCGTTGTCTGTCTTGTAAAGCTCAAACGAGTAGCTCTCACCACTTTGGAAAGTACGCTGCACCAATACGCTTTGCGTCCTATCCAGAGAAAGCTGGTTTTTCGCGCTGTAGTTCGTGAAGGCCAAGCCAACCGTGTACGCCAAAGGGAAAAGAATGAAAAGGATCATACCCGCAATACCTGGATAGATATAACGGTGCGCGTACGTTTTCTTACTGCCGAAAATATAGAGTGCCAGAGCGGTAAGAATCACAGTAAGCAATGCGAATGCAAGCTCACCGCGGGAATACATTAGAATCGTCGCATAACCATTGATAAGTCCCACTGAGCCAAGAAGTCCCCACTTGATGAACACTTTTTTACTGCTTGGAACTGTATTAGTTTCTGCTGACATGGCATCTGTACCTTGAACTGACTGCATAAAAGGACCTGCTAGCGATAATACAAAAAAATAGAAAAGAAGGAGGGGTTACCCCCTCCTTAAAAGGGTTGTTCTAGAAAATTACTTCGTCATTTGCTTTTCAGCGTCAGCAACTGCAGCTTCTACTGATTGACGACCGTCTACCACGTTAATGATTGTATTCTTAGCAGAAGCCCAGAATGCACTCATTTGTGGAACGTTAGGCATGATTTCGCCGTTCATCGCGTTGTCCATTGTCGCTGCGATACGTGCATCAGAACCTAGCTCGTCTTGGAATGAAGTCAGAGCAACAGCACCTAGAGGTTTGTCGTTGTTCACTTCACGAAGACCATCGTTAGTTAGTAGGTAGTTCTCTAGGAACTCAACTGCTAGGTCACGGTTAGGTGACGCAGTGCTGATACCTGCTGTTAGTACGCCAACGAAAGGCTTAGAAGCTTGGCCGTTGAACTTAGGTAGAGTAGCCACACCGTAGTTGATGCCAGACTTCTCGATGTTCGCCCAAGACCACGGACCGTTGATAGTCATTGCCGTCTTACCTTGGTTGAACGCAGACTCAGATACTGAGTAATCCATATCTGCTGAGATAACGCCTTTGTCTACTAGACCTTTAACGAAATTAAGTGCGTCTTTAACACCATCTTGAGCGATACCTGCGTCTTTAACGTCGTAGCTACCACCGTTGTATTTGAATGCGTAACCGCCATCAGCAGCCATAAGTGGCCATGTGAAGTACGGTTCTTTTAGGTTCCACATGATTGCTGTCTTGCCATCTTTAGCAAGTTTTGCGTTCAATGCTTCTACTTCTTCCCAAGTCTTAGGTGGGTTTGGAACCAAGTCTTTGTTATAGATTAGAGATAGTGACTCAACTGCTACTGGGTAACCGATGATTTTGCCATCGTACTTAACTGCGTCCCATGCAAAGTCAACAATGCCTTCTTTAGTTTCTTTAGAAGGTTTGATTTCAGCCAGCAAACCTGCTTGAGCGTACTCACCGAAACGGTCGTGTGCCCAGAATACGATATCAGGACCGTCACCAGTCGCTGCAACTTGAGGGAAGCGCGCTTCTAGACCATCAGGGTGAGCAACTGTCACTTTAATACCTGTGTCTTCTTCGAACTTTTTACCTACTTCTGCAAGACCGTTGTAACCTTTATCACCATTGATCCAAATAGTGAGTTGTCCTTCTTCGATAGCAGCATTTGCACCAAAAGAACCTAGAGCGACTAGCGTACCTAGTGCTACAGTGCTTAGGGCTTTTTTCATGTTTATATCCTTTTTATAGTTTTGATCGTAGGTTCATCCAGAGGATTTCCCAAGTTTCGATGAGTATCATCTTAAAAATACAGCAAGCTCTCATCATCCTACTCTCTACGCCCTCGCGACAAGCGTTGATTTCCGTGACCTCAATCGCCCAAGACTATAGATCAACATCACAAAACAATCTCCTCTTGTGACAGAATTCACTATTATCAGGCACAAATTTTTGACCGAGATCTCACACAACCATTCTCCCCCCCCACCTTCCTCCTCCTTCTCTACTACCCCCATAATTATTTTTGTCAGGAGGATGTACGAGAGACCTCAATCAAGGAAACTGCAGTCATCCAAGAGTGGATGGTAAGAACCCTTTACCAGTAAGAGCAAATGCTCTGACAGTTTCTTTAAGGAATGAACTTCTACAGGGAACGTATGCTGGGTTTTCATCGCCGGACTCGCCAAGTAGTCACAAACTGAAGCACTAGTGGTAAATGTATTTTACGGGGGAGGTTTTCAGTTTGTGTCGGGGGATACTAGCGAAGTCTTGGCTTTGAGGGTGGCGCCAAATCGTACAGCGCCACCCTTTTTTCTTTCCATCTGGGACTATCTGCACATACTAAGGAACATCAAAACCTAGAATCATCACGCAACAGTTTCCCAGAACTCCAAACCACGTTGTTGGAGTCACACACTGACCAATTTCCTACTATTATTACCTGTCGAATTATCTCTATAATGACCGACGGAAAGAAAAAATGAATCGAGGACGAGCTACATGGCGAGTGTCACGTTAAAAAATGTTAGTAAAGCGTACGGCGACGTACTGATCTCCAAGAATGTCGACCTAGAAATCAACGAAGGCGAGTTTGTTGTCTTTGTTGGTCCATCAGGTTGTGGTAAATCAACTCTACTACGTTGTATCGCAGGTTTAGAAGACATCACGTCCGGTGATTTATATATTGGTGAAGAGCGCATGAACGATGTTGAACCATCGAAGCGTGGCGTGGGTATGGTATTCCAGTCTTACGCACTTTATCCTCACCTTAACCTTTATGACAACATGTCATTTGGTCTTAAGCTTGCTAAAGCAGACAAAAAAGAAATCGACCGCCGCGTTGAGCACGCAGCAGAGATTCTACAGCTCGGTCACCTACTGGAGCGTCAACCTAAAGCACTTTCAGGTGGTCAGCGTCAGCGTGTGGCTATCGGCCGTACATTGGTTTCACAGCCAAACGTATTCCTACTCGACGAACCGCTATCTAACCTAGATGCCGCGCTTCGTGTAAACATGCGCTCGCAAATCACTAAGCTTCAACGCCAACTAGGCTGCACTATGATCTACGTAACGCACGATCAGGTTGAAGCGATGACCATGGCTGACAAGATTGTTGTTCTAGACGCAGGCTATGTTGCACAGGTTGGTAAGCCTCTTGAGCTATACCACTACCCAGACAACCGCTTCGTTGCAGGCTTTATTGGTTCACCTAAGATGAACTTCATGAGCGTGTTCATTGAAGAAGTAGAAGCAGAGCGCGTGAAAGTTCAGCTTTCTGATGGTGATTCATTCTGGATCCCAGTTGATGGCACAACCGTGAACAAAGGCGATCGTATGTCTATGGGCGTACGTCCAGAGCACTTAGTATCTGCTGAAGAAGGCGATGCGAAAGTGGGTGGCGAAGTCATGATCGTTGAGAAGTTAGGTAACGAAACTCAAGTCTATCTAAACCTAGAGAGTGCAGACGCTGACGTTATCTACCGTCAGCCGGACACGCTTGCAGTTGAAGTTGGCGACAAGTTTGAGATCGGTATTCCAGCTCACCGTTGTCACCTGTTCCACAGCGATGGTAAAGCATGCCGTCGCCTATACAAAGAAGCGGGCGTATAAGCCTCTCTAATACTTTTAAGCACCTTTGCTTGCTGAAAGCCCCTAAACTCTCTGAGTTTAGGGGCTTTATTTATCTTCAGACTGAGAAGGCTCTATTTGACACTTATCGTTTACATGCACTTGCGTACCTTGGTTCAAATCCCTTACCTCGATGGGAAACTGTGATTCAGATAACTGAACAGACACAATGCCCCCTCTGCTTTGATAGCGAATCCTATTCTTCATGCTTGTTGTTACATCAACGACACCTTCCGTTGAGACAATAAGTGTTATTAAGGTGTAATCATTGCTGTTCTGCTGATAACACTCAATCGCTGGGAAGATAACAGAACGCGGGGCTGAGTTAGTTTTATACCCTGCAAAAACCAACAAAAAGGCGATGCTAAGCAGCACCGCCAGTTTCGCACTAATAAGCATCAGTTTTGGTGAATAAACACTGAGTTAGCATTTGAGTTGGTTACAAAAACTCCTGCATAATCACCCGTAGATTGAACCACATGGATACCACTCTTGCCATAGCCCCATTCGTTAGAGCCGCGGTTATTACTTGAGTTTTCAATGGAGATATCCGCTTGCGATTTGCCATGTCCATCCATATGTTTGACGTACACTTTATTGCGGTCACTATCACCAAAGATACCAACGTTAGCATTGTGTTTTTTGCCGAGTTGTTTCACATCAACATCGTTACCTGTTGCCATTGAGCTATTACCATCAACGACGACTGCTGCACGGTTGTCAAAGTCTTGAGAAATCTTCACATCAGTGTTTCCAGCGTCATCCAATGCAACCCAAGCCCTATTTTCGCCATCACCCGCACTTAGGCCTGCAACACTAGCGCTTTGATTTATGTCAACTGTGTTTCTAAACGACGCATCCGAGCCATCCTCTTTACCGATTTGGACTATAGCATCGTTCTCTACAATATGTTGTCTGATTCGTACATCGTTATCCCAACCAGTAGATTCGATATCCACGAACGCACGGTTATGCTCCTCACCACCAAGTTCACCTTGAATAATAACAACATCGTTACCTCCACCACCTTGCATATGAACTTCCGCATCGTTATCTAGCGTCTGGATTAAACCTGAAGCATCAAGCGCTCCTCGGATGTTAGTACCAGAAACATTGGTGCCTCCTCCTTTTACTTCGTCTAAATCATATATAGGAGACGCGATGACGCCTCCTGAAGCTAAGATGCTTACTGTTAATAACGCTAACTTTTTCATAACTAGATTTCCTTTTTTACATTCCATGTCGTTCCCTTCCTTCCTAAGAAGGATATCTTTATATAAATCGAGCTCGGGTTCTTAATTCGCTTGATTTATATAAACCCTCATCAATGCCGAAGCATTAATAATGGCGGCGTCACCACCATCTTGAGAAATACCTAAATTTGCAGCCCCAGCACCAGCGACAACGGCGATATTGTTATCGTTTTGCTGAGAAATACTCAGTTGACTACTTGCTAACCCGTAATTAGCCTGCCCGATTAACGCGAGATTGTTATCGCCATTTTGCTCAATCAACGCTTCCGCGTTTCTGCCCAGCTGGCCGATAAATGCAGCGTTCGAACTTCCTGTTTGAGTTATGTAAGCGGTATGGCTACGTCCTGACTGTGTGACAAGCGCGGTATTGTTGGCTCCGTCACGCTGTATCACTTTAGCCTTATTGCCTGCCTTCGAGACACCCCCTCCTTCTTGAACAATTATCGCAACCGAATCAACGACATTTACTGAGTGAACTTCTGAGTAGTTATCTAAATCAGAGCTCGCACCAGTCACAAACGCATCATAATCCGTGACCACATTTTCACTCACACCATCAAGAAACGTCCCAGGTGGTGCGCTAAGACCACCGTTTGGCGCATACCAAAATGTCGCTGCTTGTACAGAGCTTCCAGCGGCAACAACCACTGAACACAACATGGTCGCAAGCCCTCTAGATTTGAACATTTCGTTATTTAAACCCATGCCTGTTTACCGCTCTTCCGTGATTATTAAGTGTCTAAAAGAAGGTTTGTTATATGTTTCTGTGCTTTTCTGACGCACCAAATTTTCAAAAGCCATTCTTTCATTGCCTGACCATTACTATTTTAAAATTGCACCATGACTTTGGCTCTAAACTAAAAACGAGTTACAGAAATAATTCATTAGTAAGTTGTCTTATTTGAGGGGTATTTCTCACGTCCGAAGTATGAAAAAAATCACTTAACTTCTAGGTCATAAGTTTATGTTGAAACCACGAGGTTTGAATTAGTCTTTACTGTAGATTTTCACGAATCTATTTCTCATTTTTTAAAAAGGATTTTGGAATGGGAGCCTTTATGACTTTAAAACTGCTTACATTACTGCTTGCGTTCGTGGCACTGCCAAGTATGGCCAATAACAGCAAGCTTGAAAACGGGGCTCCTCTCGAAAACGGAACCAAACTCGAAAATGGGAATAAGCTCGAGGAACAGGGAGACAAGCTGAAGCCGCCATTTAATAACTTCAATGAAGTGAGTGGCGTCATCGTGGATAGGACGATTACCCGCTTGGGAGAGGATTTTTATTTTTTCTTCACCCAACAGTTGAACGACCAATATCCAGAACTTCAAGAAAATCTCACTGTGAACGAAATACCAACAGCGCTCTCAGGTAGTATCATCGAAGTTTTTCATTCAAGACAAGTGATCTATCGAACGGCGCTTTCCCCGGGTCGACGCCAAGCTAAAGACAGAGCTCAAGATGCTATTCGTGTCGTAGGCAACTACATCATTCGATGGCAAGCAGAGCGTCTCTACATGGATACGTTTGACCTAGAACATGATGAATTTTAAGGCGGCAAGGATGGCAAATTTATCAAGCAGACTCGCTCTTATAGCTTTAGTAGTCGTGCCAATGGCACACAGCTCTGAGCTCGTGTATACCCCGGTTAATCCCAGCTTTGGTGGCAACCCCCTCAACAGCACGATATTGATCAACCATGCAAATGCGATCAACGACTACTCTGACCCAAACGCGTCCACCTTTGATTTTGAGGAAGAGTCAGCGTTAGATAGATTGGCCTCCAGCCTTGAATCGCGCTTGATAAGCCAACTGCTCGCCGACATCGGTAACGGCAACACAGGCCAACTTGAAACCGACGACTTCTTCCTTAATGTGGTTGACGACTCAGGTAATTTGTTGGTGCAAATAGTCGACAAAGATACCGGCGAATCAACAGAAATCAGTGTTTCCGGACTCAATCCCGACCTCTAATTTACAAGGAACGTATTATGAAAGGTCTCATTTCTATTGGCTTAGCGCTGCTGCTGAGCGGATGCGCGCACTCATTGGATATTCCTGATACCGACGCATCACCGAAATTAATGCCGCGTGGCGCAACTTACACCGACCTAGTGTCACTACCTAGACCAGCAGGAAAAATTCTGGTTTCTGTGTATGACTTTAGGGATCAGACAGGGCAGTACAAACCGCAGCCAAACAGTAACTTCTCAACTGCGGTTCCACAAGGCGGTACATCACTACTAACGACGTCTTTACTCGATTCTCAATGGTTTATTCCACTAGAGCGTGAAGGGCTGCAAAACCTTTTGACGGAACGCAAAATTATTCGTGCCGCTCAAAAGAAAGACAAAGTCATCTCTAATCACGGGGCAGACCTCTCTTCACTTAACTCTGCCAATGTCGTTATTGAAGGCGGTATTGTCGCTTACGATTCCAATATTCGCACCGGTGGTCTCGGCGCAAAATATCTCGGGATTGGCGCATCAGGGCAATATCGGACCGATCAAGTCACCGTTAACCTAAGAGCGGTAGACGTTCGCAGTGGTCAGGTGCTGCTCAGTATTACCACGTCGAAGACCATCTCTTCACATGAAATGGGGTTAGGTGCGTTCCGCTTTATTGATTACAAAGAATTACTGGAAGTGGAAATGGGATACAGCAACAACGAGCCAGTCAACATTGCAGTTATGTCGGCCATTGATGCCGCAGTGATTCACCTTATTGTCAAAGGCATGGAGCGTGGTATGTGGTCTGCAAGCGACCCACAAGCAATGTCTAACCCAATCATCGCAAGATACTCTCAAGCTGAAACGGAAATTCTTTAGCAACCGAGTAAGCAGTAAACAGGGCTTTGTGGAAAACGGAACTTACCCTTAGCCCTGTTTTTTCTCAATATGCATAAAAAAGCGCCGCTTTCTGCTAGAAGTAGCGCTTATCGGTTTTGTCTAGTTAAACTACTGAACAAACTCGCTAGACGCTACGTTGTTCTTCACCCAAAGCAACGCTTGCAAGCGGTTTTTCACTTTTATCTTTTTGAAAGCGTTGTGAAGATGTGCTTTAACCGTATTTTCACTGACAAAAAGGGTGTCAGCTATCTCAGTATTGGAAGCACCATCACCGAGTAGTTTAATGATTTGCTGCTCGCGCTTAGTAAGCTTTGTGTAATAAGGGCTGGTTTTTGCACATTGCCTGCGACGATAGAAGTGCACATATTCATAAACCAACTTGCGGCTCATCCATAATTCGCCGTCTAAAATCCGAGAAAAGCCATTCACTAAAGTATCTATCGTGTCGGAATCATAAAATACTCCCACCAGATTCTGCCACTTAAGCATGTCCGCATGGGCGAGCATCTTCGGTGCGTTAAGTAATATTTCCTTCGTATAGCGTTCGACATTTTCAATCACCTCGATATACCGTGCTACGTCGCTTCTGCCAATCGTGGCGTAATCGATAATGACAAACTCTGTATCACGCCCTAATGAATCGTCGCGAGCCTCGCATAGTTTCTCTGGCGATACTAAACGTATCTTTAGCGGTACTTTTTGTTCGATTGAATCTTTAAGGAGGCTCGACTGAAGGCTATTACCAGCCAGCAAGATCGCATGTTTGCGGCCATTATCTTCAGCTTGAGACATAATGAACTCCTTTCCTATAAACAAATCCCTCCGACAAAGTATAACAAACTCAGTGCACCTGTCTTACCACCTAAATGACGATAACTCGCCTTCAGCCCTTGTCATCACTAGCGTTGAACAAATAGTCTCACTAGTGAGATTATTCAAAGATCCTTCCTAAGTTGCAGTATGATACTAATGAGTCCATGCTAACTCGATATCGCTAACAGGCATGTGGTGAGCTAAGAATTGCTGTAATGCACAAAACAAATGTGTCTAATAAACATTAAGATAGAAGTAAGTCGCGAGAAAAGCCAGAAGCGAAACATTTGACATAAATAGGAGGGACGACACAGTACCAAGTCGAACTTGAACTGTGTCGAAAAATAGATTAATGAATAGGTGTCTGGTTATCTTTATTAAATTTACCAAAGTACTGCTCAAGTACTTCTGGCGTCAACTTGCCTTCTGCTTCTAGTCGCTTTAGCTCTGCCGCAATTTCGCGCTGCTCTTCAATCGATGGCAATGCCACCTCAGGCTCAGATTCTACTTGAGAAGCCATTTGCTCTAGCTCTTTCTCAAAATCGCTCATAATGATTAACCTCATCAATACTTGTAAACTGGGGCGATTGTACTCGTTTTAGCGAGTGGGTACCAACTTTGCGGAGCCTACTACGCAACTGTTTACTTTTGCATCATTTTGCTACTGAAGTTTTGATTGCCCCCCAAAAAGCTATATATTTACAAAACAATGACCTAGAGTACGGAACTTTTCGCACTTCCACTTTTCTATGTTCTTATCTATGCTCTCATACCTGCAATAAGGAATTTTCATCATGCCAGCTCAGTCTTTCCAACAACTACAACATTACTTGCAATCCCAAGTTATTGGTCAAGACAACCTTGTCACGCAGTTACTCATCGCCCTACTCGCCGATGGCCATATTTTGGTTGAAGGTCCTCCGGGGCTTGCTAAGACACGTGCCGTGAAATCTCTGGCTGATTGCCTTGAAGGCAGCTTTCATCGTGTTCAGTTTACACCGGACCTTCTACCTTCTGATCTTACTGGTACCGACATCTATCGACCAGAAACCGGAGAGTTTCAATTTAAGGCAGGGCCAATCTTTCACTCCTTGATCCTTGCTGATGAAGTCAACCGAGCACCCGCAAAGGTACAAGCGGCGATGCTTGAGGCGATGGCAGAAAAGCAAATCAGTGTCGGTCAAACGACCTACGCACTTCCTGAACTGTTTTTGGTGATGGCGACTCAAAACCCTATTGAGCAAGAAGGTACCTATCCGCTGCCAGAGGCGCAACTTGACCGCTTTTTACTTCATTTAGAAGTGGACTATCCAAATGAAGAAAGTGAACTTGCCATACTCAGGCTTAACCGAGGTGAAGCTCAGGGTGAATGGCAACAGTTTGAAGAAAAAATCAGCCAAGAGACCATCTTTAAAGCGCGCCAAGAAGTGCTCTCTATCCATATGGCTGAGGCTATTGAGCGATACATCGTTCGCTTGGTGATGGCGACTCGTCAACCAAATACCTACAGTCAAAAACTCGCCAATTGGGTTGAAATGGGGGTCAGCCCACGCGCTACTATAGCGTTAGACCGAGCTGCCCGAGCGCACGCTTGGCTCGCTGGCCGTGATTTTGTAAGCCCGGAAGATGTTCATCAAGTGATTTATCCAGTACTTCGCCATCGCTTACTGCTTACGTACCAAGCACAAGCGGAAGGTGTGACTGGAAATGCGGTCATTGAAGAACTTCTCAATACCGTGGCGTCAGCGTAATGGCGGCGCACGTTAGAAATTTTGGGAACAGCGTATGTTGAGTCAACTTAAGTCAGCACTGTCTCACAGAGTATCTAGAAAGCGTAGTCCCAAAGAGACGCTTCAGCAGCTGATAGAAAATGGAAAGATCCCAAAGGCCACCAATGGAGTGACCGTCTCCGTTGAAGAGCTGTGTTTTTATCAAACACACAGCCTACGTTGGCAACCGCCAGCAAAGAGTATTTGGTCACAGCTCAATGGTGCCCATGCCAGTCCTCGAAAAGGTCGGGGTATGACGTTTTCTGAGGTAAGACAGTATCAAGCAGGGGACGACGTTCGCCAAATTGACTGGCGAGTGACGGCTCGCACTGGCAAGGTACACACCAAGCTATTCACCGAAGAGCGTGAGCGCCCAGTCGTTTTGTTTATCGATTTAACAACGAGTATGCTCACTGGTACAAAGCTACTGCTCAAGTCGGTGCAACAATGCCATTTGGCGGCACTATTGGCGTTTGTAGCGCTTGGCAGTAAAGACCGCGTGGGGGCAGTAATTAGGGTTGGCTCAGAACTTATCGAAATTAAGCCATCGAGCTCTCGAACGTCAATCATGCGATTACTTAGTCAATTGTGCGAGCTGCACAATCACTTCTTGCATCAAACAGCTTCATTACAAGTTGAGTCACTCACCAACGGGAACCGCGGGCTGAACGACCCATTCATTGCTTTGAGTAACTTATGTAAAAAAGGCAGTGAGGTGATTATAGTGAGTGATTTTTCTCAGCTCAAGATGACAGAGTTGCAAGCAATGGCTCGTTTGGCGCAGCACAACCGAGTAAGAGCAGTACAGGTCTTTGATCCTATTGAAACAGGACAAACCCATGCACGAGGCACGCAAAAAGTCATCGCCAAACACCAAGCGCTATCACTCGACTTCTCAAGTTCCGGTGTGAAACGCCACATATCAGAGGCTTTTAATACTCAAAACCAACAATTGTCAGCAGAACTGTCAAAAAGCGGGATCGCGCTATCTCTGATTTCAAGCGGCAACCCTCTACTTTCTCAACTCATTCGTTTTAATTAGTACCATCATTATGAACGCATCAACGCAAAGCCAATCCATTCCTTTAAAGCCACTGCATCTGCCAACTGAGCCGGGAATCTGGCCTCTTCCTTGGGGGTACTGGGCGATAATCGCAGTTGTTATGACCACGGTTTTATTGTTGATTTGGCTAACACGCAGCTACAAACGCAAAGCTCGCGCCAAAAAGGCCGCACTCAAGCTAATTGCAAGTCATAACGGCTCAACACCGTCTGCTGCACTGGAGATTGTTAGGCAAGCTGCCCTTAGCTATTTTCCTCGTGAAGACATTGCCAAGCTCAGTGGTGAGCAGTGGTTAGCATTTCTTGATTCACAGCTAGATAGTCCTCGGTTTAAAGCCAACTCCCTACAGTGGCAACAGGCGCTTTACCGAAAACCTACCAATATCCAAACGATCAACAACAATGACAACGACGGCGCACAAGAGGATCTAGAATTGATCAGCGATTGCCTTCACTGGGTGCAATATGCCCTTCCTCCCAAGCGTAAGTTCAAAAATTGGAAGGCATCATGAGCGGATTGAGTTTTGAATGGTGGTGGATGTTTCTTGCACTTCCATTGCCGCTGATCGTATATCGTTTGCGCTCTGCACCAGTTTCGCGAGTTCAAGTGACATTGCCACACATGGATGGCGTCACTGCCCATGTCAATCAACGCGACAAGCTGTGTAAGCTTTTGGCGGTATTGACATGGATAGCCATGATTACCGCGAGCGCAAGGCCCGTTTGGTATGATGAGCCCATCACAGTCTACCCTAAGCATCGCGACATGATGCTCGTCATTGATCTCTCCTATTCAATGTCTCGTGAAGACATGAGGCATGAGGGCGATTATGAGGATCGTCTCTCTACGGTAAAACGTGTGGTCTCGGACTTTGTTGAGCGTCGAGAAGGTGACCGATTGGGGCTTGTCTATTTTGCTGACCACGCTTATTTACAAACACCACTCACCTTTGATCGCAAAGCGATTCAAACCCAGCTCAACCAAACCGTTCTCAAGCTCATTGGCACCCAAACCGCGATTGGTGATGGTATTGGGCTTGCGACGAAAACCTTTATCGATGGCGACGCCCCACAACGCGTTATGATCCTACTCAGCGACGGCAGTAACAACGCCGGTGTCCTCGATCCTATTAAAGCGGCTGAAATTGCCAAGCGCAATGACACCACCATCTATACCATCGGCATTGGCGCAGGTGAGATGCAGGTGCGAGAGTTCTTTATGACGCGCACGGTTAACACCGCAGAAGATCTCGATGAAAGAGCGCTTATCGATATCGCAAAGCTCACAGGGGGTCAGTACTTCCGTGCGAGAGATGCGAAAGAGCTCAACACCATTTACGATACCATCAATGCACTGCAACCGGTTCAGAAGGCGACCCAATCATGGCGACCACGCACTGAGTGGTTCCCACTTCCAGCCACTGTCGGCCTGATTTGCATCGTGCTCATGACCATTATTAGGAGAAATGATGTCTGATTTTCAGTTTCTCTATCCTCAAATGCTATGGCTACTCCTACCTACAATCGGCCTGTTGTTTTGGCTCACAACAAGCCAACGCTCCACGGGGATCATAGCGACGCACCTAGCAAAAGCTCTAGGACAAAACCGTAAAAAAGGGGCGAACCTCTATTGGCTTTCTCCGCTTCTCATGGTGACTATCATCGCCTTAGCTGGGCCCAGTTTTGGTAACGCAGAAAAGCCCGGGGCACAATCGGCGAATGCGCGAGTGTTGGTACTGGATATGTCTCAATCGGTTTACGCCAACGACATCAAACCCAATCGTCTGGCGCAAATACGCTATAAAGCGCTCGATATTCTGCCTCTTTTCAATCAAGGACAAACCGGCCTAGTTGCCTACGCAGGCGATGCCTATACGCTCAGCCCGCTAACTAGCGATGCGGCCACGCTTTCGAATGCCATTCAATACTTGTCTCCAGAGATTATGCCCTTTCAAGGCGCCCGAGCGGACCTTGCCGTCAAACAAGCGGTAAGTCTGATGGAACAAGCTGGCATGACTCAAGGTGAGATAGTGCTGTTTGCTGATGACCTCAGTCCAAGCGAGTCCAAACAGATCGAAAAGCAGCTTTCCGGTAAGGCATTTACCCTGTCCATTCTTGCATTTGGCAGCCAAAGTGGTGCGCCGATCCCGCTTACCGATGGTACTTTACTTACCGATAGTCGAGGCAACACCGTCGTCGCCAAGACCTCATACGGTGAAATGCGTCAGCTCGCTAAATCCGCAGGCGGCCAATTTTCGAGTTATCAGAGTGACAACACAGATATCGAGCATTTAGTGAAAGCCTCTCGTTATCAACAGGTCTCTGGCGAGCAAAGCCAAACACTCGATGTTCCCATCAACCACGGTTTTTGGTTGATGCCGCTCGTAGTGTTTCTGGTTCTACCGTTATTTCGTAGAGGCTTCCTATTTTCCTTATATGGCGCTCTGCTGCTCTCTGCAGCTTACGCACCACCCTCTCAGGCTTCTTTGCTCGATAGTGCTTTTAGCAACCGAGATCAAAGAGGCGCTGAAGCTTTTGACCAAGGTAACTATCGGCAAGCAGCCGAACTGTTTGACGACGCTCGTTGGAAAGCGGCAGCTCATTACAAAGCGCAAGAGTATCAAGCTGCCATTGACGCGCTTGAAGGACTCTATAACGTTGACGACCTCTACAATAGAGGCAATGCCCTAGCGCAATCTGGGGAGATTGAGGCGGCGATGGAGGCCTATCAAGAGGTTTTGAAAACAGAACCTAACCACCAAGATGCGAAATACAACCTAGAGCTTATGCAGCAACAGCAACAGCAACAGCAACAGCAACAGCAACAGCAACAGCAACAAAAGTCTGAAGGCGATGCGGAGGGCAATCAAGGCCAGCAACAAAAAGAAGCCAATCACAGCGACAGTGCCTCACAAGACAGTCAATCTCAAGATCAATCAAATGACGCTCAAAGTGAAGAAACATCGCAAAGCGATGCTTCCAGTGAAAGTGATTCTGAGTCTAATCAGCAGAGAGAAGGTGGAGAAGCGCAACAAGAGCCGAATCAACAAGGCGCCAATCAATCACAGGAAGTGCAATCACCTTCAACTAATCAAGAGCCTGTAAACAGCAGTATGCCTCAGTCATCTGATGAAACAAAAGAACCAAGCCAAGCAACAACGTCGGCAAGCCAACAGCAGGAAGCCAACACCGATTTACGCCAACTCGAACAAGTAGAGAGCGTGCGCGACCCAAGTTTACTTCTTAAAGCACAAATGTTACTTCAAGCAAAAGAGAAACCGGCTCCGTCTGCAACGGACAACAACTGGTAGTAAGAATGAAATTGAATCAACTATGTACAAATCTCGCCATCGCACTGCTGACCATGACCAGCAGCTTTGCGGCCATGGCCCTCAATGTCACCGCCAGCGTGACCAAAACCAGCGTCAGCAAGGACGAGGTGATCCAGCTTAAAGTCGTGGCTGATGAAAAGCTAGATGGCAGCAAGGTCAATTTTGATGCACTGAGCGATGACTTTTTTATGGGAAGACCCAGCTTTAGTTCATCGGTCAATATTCTCAACGGTACTCGCCGTGACAGCAGTGTATGGACCATTGCTATCGCACCGCAACGTTTAGGACGGCTCACTATCCCAAGTTTCGATGTCGATGGCGTCACCACAGCGCCCATTACTCTGACCGTAACTGTGGATGACCAAACGCCTACCTCAGACGAACTGATTGAAGTGCGAACTCAGATTGGCAAAGCAGAGCTCTACCCAAAGGAGAGTACCACTCTCGATGCACGCATCATCGTCAAGGTCGATCCTAGAATGTTGCAAAACCCATCCCTGAGCGACCCTATCGCCTCGGGGCTTGATATCGCAGCAATTGGAGATCCGAAGCAATATCAAGCGGTTTTGGACGGAGTTGAGGTGTTAATTGTTGACCAAAGCTATCGCGTTACCGCCAAACAAAGTGGCGAATACACCATTGTTGCTCCCACTCTGCGTGGCGGCGTATTATATAGCAATCAGCGTGGTGGCAGCACCAAAATCTTAAGTCTTGATGCTAAAGCGCCGGAAGTAATCCTATCTGTGCTCCCAATTCCAGAAGACTACAACGGCATTTGGTTACCAACACCTTCGCTTAAAGCTGCACAAACATGGATGTTAGATAACGGCGAATCCATAACCTCGGACTCCGTGAGTATTCAAACGGGCAACGCTTTAACTCGAACCCTGTCGATAACGGCCGAGGGGGCATCAGCAGAACAGATGCCAGAACTCACTATTCGTAATCCAGATGCGTTTAGAGTCTATCCAGAGAAGCCAAGTTTCACAGACAATGGGGATGGCTCGGTCACCATGACATTGAAGCAAGTCTTGATCGCCAAATCACCACAAATCGTTACGCTGCCAAGTGTAGATATTCAGTGGTGGGATACAAAGTCCAAACAAGCCGCCACGACTACGCTTTATGGACTAGATGTAGAGATCACGCCGAGTGAAGATAGCTTCGCAGTATCACCGACATCTTCCACTCCCCCGCCACCTTCCGTCGTCATCCACAATTCTGGGATCTGGCCTTGGCTGACAGCGCTATTTGCAGCGCTGTGGTTGGCATTTATGGGGCTCTGGATGAAAGAGAAACGTCGCTCGGCATTGCCGCTAACATCAACCCACAAACCACAAGCATCGAAGCACAAACTGATTCAAACAGTGAAAGTTGGAGACGTAATAGCAGCGCACGCTCAGTTTGAGCAACTGTGTAAAGAAGAGCATTTTTCTCAAGCGTCGATTTTAGCTGTTAAGCGAGAGCTCAATGCAATGGGTAAGAGTGCTTTGGGGCTGCAATCTACGGATTGGGACAACCGCCAATTGTTAACGTTGATTGATGCTATGGAAGTGGAAACGAATGAGGGTGGCGTGTTAGCTAGGCTCTGAGCAAATAAAAGAGATCAAAAACTTGAAAAGGCGCTCATTGTGAGCGCCTTTTGTCTAATCAAACTAAGTGATTATAGGTAGAAACGACCACCAAGTAGGAATTCGTCGTTGCGAGTTTTCTTGTACTCAGAACCTTCACCTTGGTTGTCAATTTTATAACCAGTGAATGCGCGGAAACGTGGAGAAAGTGGGTATTCAACAGATACAGAAGTCTCAGACTTCATGCGAAGGTCTAGAACAGCATCTTGTGTTTCTTCATGCTTTGCGATTAGGTTTAGACCATTGTCCAGAGCGTAAGCTAGGATTGAATCCATAGATTTAGTATCTGTTAGACCCTGGAAACCTTTTTTCATGTTCTCTGCGTCTTGGTATGTTGCAGCAACATAAAGACCTTGACCAAATGTACCGTATTTACCAGATACTGCGTAAGCGCGAGCTTTTTTCGTTGCTGATGCTGCAGATTCTTTGATATCACCAGTGTTAACAGCTGCGTTAACTTGGAAGCCAGCAATATTATAGCCTAGGCGAGCTTGCGTACGTGCGCCATAATCAACACCGTCCTCATCGCTCTTAGCACCTTGCCATCCAGCACCAAACTCTAGCGAGCCTGCATCACCAAAGTCGAACGCGTTAGAGTAAGCAGCAAGGTTTTCACCACGAGCTGTACCTAGTTTACCTTGGTTCTCGTAAACAAAGTCATTTGACCAAGCAATTGGCTGATCCACAACCGCAGCTGCACCCATGTAGTACTGTGACCATTGAGTACCAAGCGCTAAACGACCTGCAGTTTCGTGTGTAAGACCGATGTAACCTAGACGAGTAGTGAATGCATTTTCGCCACCGTTTTCCATGTTGATTGCCCACTCACCTTTCATGTCAGCTTTAAGGCCGTTACCTAGATCAGTGATTGCTTCGAAGTTAATACGTGGAGCTTTTTCGTTTTGAACTACAGCGCCTGCTCTTTTACCTGATTCGTCGCTTTTAAAAGCAACTGTTGCGTGGCCGCCGATAGATGCAGTTGTAGTACCATCGTTGAATACTTCTAGAGCGTTAGCTTGAGTACCGATTGCTGCTGCAGTAACAGCAAGAGCTAGTAGAGTTTTGTTCATAATAACTTCCATATGACAGTTTCATACCCGAGCGCTTCTCTCTATTCATACAAGTGAAAAGCAAAGCTCAAGTAGTAGGGTGTTAATTGCACTACTCTGAACACTCTTATTGATAGAGTGCTCATTTGTTTGCGATATGGAGTTACTTTAAACGGGAAGTTCCGCGATGTTGCGTGAAATAAAATGAAGAGTTAAAAAACCCACCAAAAGGCATGTTTTTTCTTTAAATTCAAGAACATAAAACCCTAGAATTGAGGCAACCTGAGTAAACGCCAGCTTTTGTAAGATATTTTTACCTTTTGTGCATTTTTTCTACAAATGCCATCAGTAAGTGCTATTTAATGTAATTATGAGTTTATTTTTGGGACATAAAAAACCCGCTCAAACGAGCGGGCTTCTGAATAAAAAGACTAACCGTTTCTATTATAGGAAGAAACGTACGCCAGCTGCGTATTGATTGTCTTTGTCTGTTTTGTATTCGCCAGAACCTTGTAGGTCAAACTGGTATGCTACGAAAGCACGTACGCGTGGGTGAATATCGTACTCAGCTTGGATAGCAGAAGTAGAGTAAACCGTTTCGCTTGCTTTGCTGTCTTCTACTTGCTCGTAGTTGATGCTTAGGTTTAGACTGTTTGATAGGCCGTAAGCAAGAATTGCTTCGTATGCTTTGCTGTCTTCAAGCAGACCAGTTGCAGTTGTGTTACCAGCTGTAGCAACAGGAGCATTGTTCATGAATTTGTTGTCAGCATAAACACCAGCTACGTATAGACCTTTGCCGTATGTACCGTAGTTAGCAGAAACTACGTGAGATTCAGCTTTCTCTTTGTCAGCGCCATCCTTGATGTCGCCGCCAGTGTATGCGTAGTTAAGACCTAGGCCGACGATCTCGTAGCCTAGAGCAACTTGGAAACGATCTTCAACATCTACAGTAGTAGTGTTTACTGGCTTACCAGAACCGTCTACTTCTTCGAATGCAGTAGCAGAAGAGTCACCCTGCCACGCTAGACCAAAATTAAGTGCACCAGCGTTGTCAAAATCGTAACCATTTGTGTATGCAACCATACCGTTTGCACGACCAGTACCGAATGCACCGTGGTTGTCGTATAGGAAATCGTTCGCGAATGCGATAGGCAGGTCAGCAACGCCTGCAGCAGCGTAGTATGGTGACCATTGTGTACCAGCAGCTAGACGACCGTAATCAGCGTGAGAAACACCGATGTAACCTAGACGAGTAGTGAATGAATTCTCACCACCGTTTAGCATATTTAGCGCCCACTCACCTTTAACGTCAGCTGTGAAGCCGTTACCTAGGTCTTGAGTTGCTTCCATGTTGATACGTGGAGATTTTTCGTCTACAGCGAAGTTATCTTCGTCACCACCAGCAACGCCAACAGTTGCGTGACCGCCAATAGTAAAAGTAGAACCGTCGTTGTTGTATAGCTCAACTGCTTGTGCAGTAGTACCGAATGCAGCAGCTGCCACTGCTAGTGCGATAAATTTTTTGTTCATTGGGATTTCCATATTTCAATTTTTTTGCATCATCTCGATGGATGACATCACGCTCATTAAGAGGTTACGCACACAGACATAACACCCATGCATGCAACCCACCTTGATGTAACGCTGGATTAACATGACGAGAATCACTCTAACCTCAAAGCTCCCAAAGACTTCATAAAAAGACGTAAAACATTAAAAACACTGTTTTCTATTTAAATAAAACCAACAAATACAGCAATTTATGAAAACAACAAAAATCATAAAGCATTATAAAAACAGCCTTCAACTCAGTGATTTTTAGCTATTTTAGATCTTTTAGGGTGTATTTTGTGATATTACGCACCCTAATTTGTTTAAATTTCAAACAAGTCTAATTAACTATTGAATCAGTAAAACAACGGTTTAAGTCAGACATATCAGAGCCTACCTTGCTAGCACGGTACTTAGAGAACGCACACTTGGAGAAATGAGTTACAAAACTACTAATGAACTGGGTGATATATGAGCATCAGATCACAAAATTACAGATAAGATGGAACTTTACACCAATCGGTGAGGAAACATTCAAAAGGCGTCCTATCCTTCAAGTAGATCGTTTTTAGAGTGGTATCGGAGCGATCTCGCAGTGGAAACATTGCAGTGGTTAAAATAATTAAAGGATAGAATTATGAAAATGGCAGCCATCGCTACGGCGATTACAACAGCACTCGTCTCTGGTTCAGCACTTGCAGCAGAGGTTTATAGCTCAGATGGCACATCTCTAAGTATTGGTGGTCGTGCGGAATTCCGTGGTGATTTCCAGGGGCAAGACAGTGGTGCTAAACTTGATGGTACTATGCAAAACAAGTCACGTGTTCGTGTGAACGTAGGTGGTGAAACGCAGATCACCAGCGATCTGAGTGGTATTGCTTTTTATGAGGCAGAGCAGACTGTGAATTCAGATGGCTCTAACTCACAAAACCCTACTTTTAAACAGCGTTACATGTACGCTGGTTTAGGCTCTGGGAACAATGTTGTCACCTTTGGTAAGCAAGATGCAGCAACTGTCCAGATCTCGCAAATGTCAGATAATGTCTCTACGCACAGTGGTATTCAAAAAACCTATATTGAAGCGGGTGACGAGCAAATCAATAACGCTATCAACTATTCCGGATATTTCATGGATGCTCTGTCTGTAAAAGCTAGTTTGTTAGCATCAAGTGAATCAAACGAAGATGGTTATGCGCTTTCAGGCCTTTACACATTCCCATTCGGTCTAGGTGTTGGCTTGGGTTATGCCGCCAATGAGAACGATGGTAATCAAGACTCTAAACAGTTCATCGGCGGCTTAAACTACAAATGGGAAGGCCTCTATGTAGCCGCAACTTATACGCAAGGTGAAGGGTCGAAAAAAGCCTCTGGCGATAACGATTTCACTGGCTATGAGTTCGTTGCTCATTACCTCTTTGAAAACAACTTCCAAGCCCTAGTTGGGTACCAAAAAGGTGAAATCGATAAGTCTGGCGCAGCTAAATACGATGTCAGTGATTACTATGAGCTGACGGGTATCTACTACTTCAATAGCTCATTAAGAACCTATATCACTTATAAGATTAACAACCTAGAGGCTGGTGATCAGATTGGCGATACGCAACCGGCTTTAGTAGACGCAGACAATTCACTACGTCTAGGTCTACGTTACGACTTCTAACCCACCGGGTTAACCAATACATAAGGGCGAGTTCACTCGCCCTTCTCTTTTGTCTCAAATCAACCATCACTTCACTCACTAGAAAACTTCATTTAAATCACAACGTAATATAACTCACATTTATCTGTCACAAGAAAACCATACCTTATCTGCAACCAAACAAAGACATGAAGTCTTGTCATCCATACAAAAAGGTAAAGAGAAAATGAAAAAGGCAGTTCTAGCGAGTGCAGTGGTTGCAGCAATGGCATCAGGTTCAACTCTGGCGGCTGAAGTGTATAGCAAAGACGGTACGACTCTAAAAGTCGGTGGTCGTGCTGAGTTTCGTGGTGACTTTCAAGGTACATCTTCTGGTAAAGAGCTAGAAGGCACTATGGACAATAAATCTCGCTTTCGTCTGAATGTTGGCGGTGAAACCCAAATCTCTGACAACCTTACGGGTTTCGGTTTTTACGAGGCTGAGCAGTCGGTTGGTAACTCTTCGGGTAACGAAGGAACCAAAGAGTTCAAGCAGCGTTACATGTATGCAGGTCTTGGCACTCAGTTTGGTGCGTTCTCATTCGGTAAGCAAGATACCGCTAACGTTCAGGTATCTAAAATGACGGATATCGGCACGCACACGAACACGAACAAAGACTTCATCTCTGCGGGTGATGAGCAAGTTAACAACACCATCAAGTACACTGGCGACTTTATGGATGCATTAGTGGTTGAAGCTGATTTCGTGGCAAGTGACGAGAAAAGTAACAACGCTTACGGTCTGTCTGGTATTTACCAGCTGCCAATCGGCCTAGGTATCGGTCTTGGCTACTCCGCTGGTGATCTTGGCGAAACACTAGGTCAAGATAACGGCAGTTCAAGCCAATTTATTGGCGGCCTAAGTTATGAGATTGGCTCGTTCTACATTGCGGGTTCGTACACTCAGGGTGACATCAACGACAAAGCAACTAGTACTGACGCAAAAGAGTTTACAGGTACTGAACTCGCTGGTCACTATAAATTTGGCAACGGTTTCCGTGTCATCGCAGCCTACGCTAAGTCAGAAGAAAAAGCAGACAATGGTGATAAGACTAACACCAATGACTTTGTAGAGCTGACTGCGCGTTATGATTTCAACAAGAGTATTCGCACTTACGCATCTTACAAAATCAATAACTTGAAAGCAGATAGCTCAACTCTGGCTGAAGATGCCGACAACTCACTACGTCTAGGCCTACGCTACAACTTCTAAAGTAAGGCCTATACTTTCCTCATACCAATGCCCGAGAAGATTTTCTCGGGCATTTTTCATTTAAAGCAAAACCATACAAAGGGAAGCATATAATCAGCCAACCTCGAATCACAAGCATCAGTAACAACCCTCCTCAATACCTCATTACAACAACAACTCACAATGCATAACACATTGAAAACAATATTTAATATGTATTTTTCTCTTAATCAAACTGAAATATAAGCTTAATAAACGCCGCATACCTTAGCCTCAACTTTGAGTACATAACCTCACTTTTGATAACCAAGGTATTTAGAAAATGAAAAAAGCAGTATTGGCAAGTGCAATTGTTTCAGCATTGATGTCTGGCATGGTAGGTGCGGCGGAAGTTTACAACAGCGAAGGCACTTCTTTGGAAGTTGGCGGTCGTATGGAGTTTCGTGGCGACTTTGGCGGTGATGACAGCGGCAAGAAAATCGATGGTTCAATGAAAAATAAGAGCCGTGCTCGTTTAAACATCAAAGGTAAAACCGAGATCTCTGAAAACCTAACCGGTTTCGGCAAGTATGAAGTTGAGCATGCAGTTAATAACAGTGCTGGCAAAGACGATGGCACAAACGTTGCCGACAGTAACAAAACCAACTTCAAACAGCGCTACATGTTTGCAGGTCTAGATACACAGTTTGGTGCCATTTCATTTGGTAAACAAGACACTGCTGGCGTGATCATTTCTCAAATGTCTGACAACGGTCAGATCTACACTGGTATTCAAAAAGAATTCATCAACGCGGGGAACGAGCAGGTCAACAACGTTGTTAAATACTCTGGCGAGTTCATGGATGCCCTAACCGTTGAAGCGTCTGCAATTCTTGGTTCTGGCAAGAATGAAGATGGCGCAGGTGTTGCTGCTAAGTACCAAACGTCATTTGGTCTTTCTGTTGGTCTTGGTTACGCACAGAACGGCAACGGCCAAGTAGGTGGTGTTGACAATGGCACGGCTAAGCAGACAATCGCGGGTCTTGGCTATGCTATCGGTGACCTTGAGCTAGGCGCGACTTACACCCAAGGTAAACTCGACGACAAAAAAGACACAGACTTTAAGGGTACGGAGCTTTCTGCTGCGTATGGTGTCACCGATACATTCTCGCTACTGGCGTCTTACCAAAATACAGAAAAAGACTCAGCGGATGCTAACTCTGGCGAAGAGAAAACCAACTTCTACGAGCTAACAGGTCAGTACAAGTTCAACAGCAACCTACGTACTTACCTCGCGTTCAAGCTGAACAACCTGAAGAAGGGCGAATCAGCTAAGTTGAACGATGTTGATGCAGAGCACTCGATGCGACTTGGTGTACGTTACGACTTCTAATGGCGTAACGTTGCATCTAAACCACTGCCAACGCTTTGGCTAGGAGCTTAGGAATCTAGAGACCTAGCAAAGTAGCTAAATAGCTAAATAGCTAAATAGCTAAATAGCTTCCGTATTTTAAGGCTGAGCATCTCGCTCAGCCTTCCCTATTTTAGTGCAAATGCACCAGCCCACACCTACTCGTCGATATCCAGTCAAGCCAACTCTAGTTAGAACTGAATAAAATCAATATCTTATGAATCGAATCACTTTTGGCACGACTACTGCTTTAGTAGTAGGGACAAATGCTGGCAGCATTTGCACTTATCGGTCTCGGTGTTGGTCGGGTTGCTTTTTTAGAGGGAGAAGGTGACTTGATAAACACACTCTAGGCAGAAGGGACTTTATAAGTGGTCACTATTTGCCTCCCCAGAGCGAAACTAGGGGAGGTTTTTTTTGTCTTGATTTTGGCTATCGTGCTTACAACTATTGGATCAACCGAACAACCAAAGCGCCCGGATCACGTAGGCTATCCACGTTGTAGCTGAGCACTGTACCGGCATGAGGTGCATAATATTGATCGAGTACTTGACCAAAAGCATCGTATTGCGTTGCTACTAACTGGTCTTTCTCCACCTGTTGTAATAACTCTACCTGAGGGATAACAAACCCGCCTTGGCGTGCGCGTACGGTAGTAATGCTCTGCCCTTCTACCGCGCAAGCTAGCACTTCTGGCGCACTTCCTGTCATTAAACCATGACGAGTTAGTATCTGTTTAACACCTTCAACCGTTCGCTCAATGAGCTCAGGCTGAGTGACCTTACCCATCCCTACTTCAATAGTAATGCTCGGCACACCCGAGCTATTCCATACCGTTTCAAGTACACCTGCGTCGCCCGGATCGTTAAGAATTACGTCTGGTTTTATCAAGCGAGCCATCTCCAGCGCAGGATCTAGCCTAAAGTCAGCAAACACATAAAGAGGATACGTAGCGCCTCGGGTTTGAGTATGCAAATCAATGGCAAACTCAGCATTGGGCTTCAGCAGTTGATTCCAAAGACGGTAGAGATATTGATTTGCCGCATCACCATCGACTTTGCCAGGAAAGAAGCGATTGAGGTTGACGGGTGACGCGTCCGGATCAGACGAGCTGAAATCACGGCTGTGACTTAAAATGCCAGGAATATTCACAGAAGGCACGATCGTAACGACGCCCGCATCCACATTGCCTTCCAGTTTTCTAGCAAGTTTATGAGCCGTTAAAATACCATTGAGCTCATCACCATGCACACCAGCGGTGATCATAAACTTAGCACCCGGGTTTTCGCCTTTTATGACGATAACGGGCAGCTGAATACCCACGCCCATCGCGTTGGTAGAAACTTGAAACCAAAACCGGTGCTCACCAGAAGGAAGCGTATCGACATCAAGTGATGTGATGGTTGGATAAGTTGGTTTGATGTGTTGTTGAGTCTGTTGTTGCATCTTTTCGCCCAATAAAAAAACAAAGCGGGACAATGCCCGCTTTTTTAAATCTTTAAGTGTCTGAGGTTACGCGAATCCAGCGAGGTGCGCACCGATAACCACAAAACTTGCTAAAACGAATAGCAGCAGTATAAAGCGCCAACAGAATTTTGCCCAGTCACCCCAATCAATACGACACACACCAAGCGTTGCCATCAGGGAGGCTGATGTTGGTACGATAACGTTAGTAAAGCCATCACCAAGCTGGAATGCCAGTACCGCAACTTGACGTGTCACACCGGCAATATCTGCCAAAGGTGCCAGCAGCGGCATGGTGAGTGCAGCTTGACCAGAACCTGACGTCACAAAGAAGTTAAATACCGACTGGAATGCATACATTAACCAAGCAGCGGCAACATCAGGCAGGCCGCTTATCATGCCACCAGCGCTGTTTAGAATAGAGTTTAGGACGCTAGACTCGTCTGTTGTACCACCACCTAAAATTAACAATACGCCTTTTGCACACCCAACAAGGATTGCCGGTGCAAGCATGATGCTTGCGCCCTCTTTGAAGGCATCAGCCATGTCATTTAGCGTCATACCGTTTAAGCGGAAAAACACACCAATAAGACCGGCCACAAAACCCATAGTAAAGAACTGAGAAGCGATTTCAGGGATGTACCAAGCGTGCATCACCACGCCCCATACTACCCATACTGTCGTTGCAACAACGGTAAGCAATACTAGCGTATCACCCAGATCCCAACGAGACTCTTTAACGGTATCCGATTGTTTTCTAAAGTAAACATCAGTACGACGGCTGTATGAAAGCTCTGGATTCGCTTTAATGCGAGAAGCATAAACCATAGTGAACACAATACCGATCACGGTAAACACTGCCCACATCACCATGCGCATCGTCATACCAGAGAGCACTGGAATTCCCGCAATACCCTGTGCTACTGCAACAGAGAAAGGGTTCATCCATGACGTTGCAAAACCAATTTGCGTCGCTACGTAGGTTACCATGACCGTAGTAATACCGTCATAACCCAAACGAACCATCAATGGGGCGATGATGATAGCAAATGCTACTGCCTCTTCACCCATACCAAAGACTGCACCGCCCAGAGAAAATAGGCCAAACAGAACGGGAATGAACAGCGCTTCACTGCCTTTGGTTTTATCGATCAGTCGTAAAATACCGTTATCGATTGTGCCTGTGCGCATCACAATGCCGAACGCACCGCCGATTACCAGCATGAACATGATCACGCCAATCGCCGATCCCCACTTTGAGCCAGACACTAAGCCTTCAAAGGCAAAGTTCATTAGGCCAATACCACCACCAGAGGCAAACAGTCCAACAGATTTGTAGACCAAATCACCATTCTCATCGGTTGCGTATTCAAATGAGTGTGGGTCGATTACGGTGCGCGTTTTTTCTGCACCATCCACTAGGTAAGTCACTTCCTGACTATCAAAATGACCCGCTGGGACGAAGTAAGTCAGCAATGTAGCTAGGATGCCGACGATAAAAATAAGAATAAGGGTATCTGGCATTTGCCAGGTTTTCGTCCCTTGTGACGCGTTTGAGGCTGCTTCAGTATGAGTATTCATAATTATGTTTTAGGTAAGCATAAAATTTGGCATAAATATCCTTTATTTAGCATAAAAAATCAACATTGGACTGAACATCATTTGAACGTTCGGATATTTAATTGATCTACCGCACTGGATTTGCCGGCTCCCTTCACCTTCCTTGATACTCTCTCTCGCTTGGTCGTTCTTAACATTCGTAGTAACATGCGGAAAAAACTACCAAAACACTTTATGAGCTCACATCACCATCCTATTCGTGGCGCACTTTGGATGCTGGCCGCTGGCGCAGCCTTTGCCTTGGTCAATAACATTGCCCAAGTCGTCAGTATTCGTCATGGCATGCCATCTACCATGGTGGCACTTATTCAATATGCCATCGCGTTTTTCGTGATTTTGCCTTACCTCACCTCTCTTGGGTTTAGGCATTCATTGAAAACTCAGCACTTTTCCAAGCATCTATTTCGAGTTTTTCTTTCGGTTGTGGGGATCCAACTTTGGATGTGGGCGTTAGCCTATCCGGTACCTATTTGGCAAGGTATCGCATTGCTTATGACATCGCCTCTATTTGCAACTATGGGCTCAGGGCTGATTCTCAAAGAGAAAGTGGGACCGGCACGTTGGATGGCAACACTGTTTGGTTTTATTGGTGCGATGATCATTCTCGAGCCGTGGGCCGACGATTTTAGCTGGGCGACGCTACTCCCAGTTGGCGCTGCTTTCTTTTGGGCATGTTACTCATTGATGGTCAAACACTTGTCCTCGGATGATTCACCCTCAACCATGGTGGTGTATTTGCTGCTGCTCATCACACCATTTAACCTGTTTTTGGCACTGCCAGAGTGGTCACTACCCACCACAGGTTGGGTGTGGGCTTTGCTTGTCGGTGCGGGCGCTTTGACTGCGTTAGCACAATGGGCAATTGTAAAAGCGTATTCGGTGGCCGATGCATCATTTGTTCAACCCTTTGATCACGCAAAACTACCCATGAATGTTCTCGCCGGCTGGATAGTATTTGGCTGGGCGCCACCGGGGCGGCTGTGGTTGGGTGCTGCGATCATCATAGCTTCAGTGGCTTTCATTACTCATTGGGAAACATCCAAACGCGACAAAAAATAATTTGCCCTGATTGAAATGAAAACCCGTATTCAAGGTTCTACTCTATTAAATGGAAGAATTAAGAGGCGAAGAACATGGCACAACCGATCAAACTGACTTTATACCGTTGGGCAGGAAACTGGGGACCGTTTAAAGTTAACATCCCATGTGGTGAGTGTACTTTAACAAAAGACATCTTAACCGATACCTTTGCCAATGAACTTGACGGCATCCCAATCGAACTCGAGGTTAAAGACTGGCTGTCACACTGGTGGGAGCCATTAAAAGCAGGCTCTTGGCATGCTCCTATTTTGATGGTTGAAGGAAAAGTCGTCAGCCAAGGTGAAGCATTGAACCGTGGCGTGTTGGTGCAATCTGTAATTCAAGAGTGGACAAAGCGCGATACGCTGCAAGGCAATATCGTTTACGGCAAAGCCACTTGCCCATATTGTGTCAAAGCCAAACAGTTGCTTGATGATGCCGGCATTCCATACACCTATCACGATGTCGTCAAGGACAGTGCGGCACTGTATAGAATGATCCCAGAAGTTAAAGCGCACATTGGCCTAAAAACCCCTGTGACGGTGCCACAAATCTGGTTGGAGGGTGAGTATATTGGCGGTGCGGACAACCTAGAGAAGTGGCTTGAAAGCCGTGCACCTATGCAAACGCCAGATAATGTTGTTGATTTTGGAGAGAAAAACGCTTCTTAATCAATGTCCTATAAATTAAGAGGTGCATAGAAATATGCCTCTAATGTGCCTATGTTTAGATGATAAAAAGAAGGCTCGCAATGTGCGAGCCTTCTTTTTTAGAATCCATTACTTAACCATTTTTTTCATCATTCGCTTCACGAATGATTTTTTCTTAGGCTGTGCTTTTCCATAAAGCATGTCATCCATCATTTTCTTTGCTGCCAATTGACCAACATATGCTGAACCTAGTTCGTAGCTCATGATCGTTCTCCGATAGATATGTAATTAACTTTCATATGGTTGTAATTTTATACCTAAAAAAGAAAAAAACAAGACGCAAATCACACTTTAATGTATTAAATTTTCATTATCGATAGAGCTACTTCCCTACTTTTCTGTAGGACACCTAGGTCCTGTCAAACACTCTTTGTTCTTAACACGACAAAAAATCGCAATTGCCACCTATCAAGGTTCTGATCTTTAATTGGCTTTTGAGAATTCTGACACTATTCCAATTGGAATTTCCGTCTTTCCAGACTTTCATTCAATTGTTTCATATACTTTTGAATTAGTTAATTTGAGCCATGAATTAAATCGGTCACGGGTTCGTCCTGGTGACACCTACAAGCAACGTGGATGCGCCCTTCTCAATGCTCATTTTTTGTTATTCACTTGTTTTGCAAGGTTAAGTTAATGCTCTATCCAAACAGCAAAGATTGTCTCATCATTGACAACTACCCTATCGTGAGGGAGTCGATTGCCAAGATCGTAACCAGTATTGATGACATGAACTTGGTGCACCAAACAGACAGCATTCACACTGCTCTGAACCTGGTTAAAACTGGCAATATCGAATTGATCATCCTCGATGTTAACCTAGCTGAAGCCGATGGTTTCGAATTAATGCGCCGAGCCTATGCTACGGGCTATAAAGGTAAGGCTATCTTCGTTTCAAGCTACGGCTATCCTGTATACTCGGAAACCGCGTACAAACTTGGTGCTAACGGTTATATCAGTAAAACAGAAGACACTGCTTTGATTCGCGATGCGATTGCCGGAGTGATGCGCGGGTATAATCTTTTTAAGACGGATTACAAGCAGCGTAGCCGCAATATCGTCTTGTCTCAGCGAGAAACTGTCGTCTTTAACTACTTGAAGAAAGGTTACACCAACAAACAGATCTCTGAGTTCCTGTCATTAAGTGCAAAAACAATCAGTACTTACAAGTCAAGAATTCTGGATAAATACGAAGCTAACTCCATTGTGGAATTGCTGCACACACAAGACGTTGTGCAAACTCAACCTGCGGTTGGGATGGCAATCGGCGGTAAAGCTGCGAACCATGATACCGCTCCATCGATGAACTCGACGCCTGTTGCTGAAGCCGTCATCTAACTTCTCTTTTATTATTACTTGGAATGGATGCCAAGTGACTCTTCTAAAGTACAAAGTACCGCTTGCTTGACGACACTATGCAGCTTTTGATGCAAAGGGTTTTGCCTATCACTCTGTTTATCAGACAATATGATATGACAATCAATAAGTAAGCATAGTCGTGATATCGATTATTCCAATTTTACTCATCATTGCTAAATGCGCTAATTAAGTGACTAATACACGCTCTAATTCGATTTGGTTGGAACTTATCTTTGTGATAGATGATTGACAAAGGAACGTCGCTGACTTGCCATTCAGTAAACACAGGAACAAGTAGCCCCTGTTTAATTTCTTTATCGCAGTAGATACGGGGAACCCTAATCAGCCCGAGTCCCTGCTTAGCTGCATTAATCAACACTCGACCATTTTTACTGCTCAATACCCCTTCAACGGGCACTTCGACCGATTCTTTAGTTTGCACATGCTCAAAACGCCACTTGGTCACAGATCCTGTGATACAGCGATGAGATTTTAGGTGCTTTGGATGAGTCAAAGGCGCTGATTTTGCCAAATACTCCGGGCTTACCAGCGTCTGCATTTCGATGGTCGTTAGGCGGCGTGCCACATAACTGGCATCTGCTAACTCTCCCATTCGAATAGCCAAGTCAAACTCCTCTTCAAGGAGATCAACACGGTGACTGGAAAAGTCGAGTTCAATCGTCACATTTGGATTCGCCAATAGGAATGTCGCGACAAACTCTGACACCATCTCTTCACCGATATAGCCACCCACACAATTAATTTTGATGTTTCCGCGAATCGTTTCAATGTCGTCGACCGCGTTATGCACAGCTTTATCGATACTATTCAGAGCCTGATCACACGACGCCAAAAACGCGACTCCCGCCGTCGTCAGTTTCATCGAACGTGTAGTACGAACAATTAAGGTTACCCCCATCTGCTTTTCCAGTGACTGGATTTGCCTTGAGACGTGGGAACGCGACACCCCCAGAGCCTCTGCCGCTTTGGTAAAGTTGCCCAAGTTGGCGACTAGGACAAATGCTCGAACATCTAAGAGGTTAATTGTGGAGTGATACATGGTTTCGAACAGCCTTAAGTGGTCGTTTTATTTTGGAGTTATAGTTTTTTGTGGGGTACCCGTTTTATTGTGTCCACAATCCTCCGAATTGCAACTCTTGTAGCCGAGTAATTTACTAAGCAACTCGCCCTTTTCTAGGGTTCGAAGAACGTCTCCTCACAAAACACATGTCAAATACGAGAAACTCGAAAACCGCTCAATAACGCGCCAATATCGAATCAGTTAAAACATTCGCCGACCAACCAAACAACAATATTTACAACCATACAATTACCAATTAACCAATATTAAACACCCTGTTAGCGCCAAAAAATAATGTTTGTTCTAGATCAGAAATTCGGCGTATTACTGTCGTGCCACAGACTATTAAACGGTAGAGTTCTTGACACATTTAGAAATAAATAGACATGCATTTTAACAGTATCAAGGGAGATTTATGTTAGAACTGATGATCGGCTTAGTGGTGACTATCACTGTTGGCTACTTTATCGTAAAAGGCTACAAGCCGGCAGGTGTGCTACTGACAGCCGGTATTTTATTGCTACTTTTAACTGGCCTGCTTGGTCATTCTGTATTGCCAGCTAAACTAACGTCAACAGGCAATATGGTGACAGATTCACTAGAGTATGTGAAATACATGCTGCAGTATCGTGGTGGCGGCCTAGGTATGCAAATCATGCTGCTTTGTGGTTTTGCTTCTTACATGACGCATATTGGCGCTAATAATGTCGTTGTAAAGCAGTTCTCTAAACCACTGTCATTTATTACCTCTCCTTACGTTCTATTGGTTGCGGCATACGTCGTAGCGTGTCTTATGTCTCTGGCTGTAAGCTCAGCAACAGGGCTTGGCGTACTTTTAATGGCAACCCTATTCCCAATGATGACAGCAATGGGTATTTCTCGTCCTGCCGCTGTCGCCGTCTGTGCCTCTCCGGCAGCGATTATCCTTTCACCTACCTCTGGTGACGTTGTCATTGCTGCAGAAAAGTCTGGATTGGCTCTTGATGTTTTCGCGGTGCAAACCGTATTACCTGTTTCAATTTGTGCAATTATTGTTATGGCTGCGGCTGCGTTTTTCTGGAACAAGTATCTGGACAAGAGAGAAAACACACCAATGGAACGAGTCGACGTGTCAGAGATGAAAGTGGATGCACCTGCGTTCTACTGTATTCTGCCATTCTTACCAATTATCGGCGTATTTCTATTCAATGGCCGCACGATTCCGGGACTATCACTGGATATCTATACTATTGTTGTCGGTTCCATTTTCTTGGGAGCGTTGGTCGACTTTGTAACCAAGCGTTTTAATGGTAAGAAGACTTTGGACGACCTCGAATCTTGTTATCAAGGTATGGCTGATGCATTTAAAGGGGTCGTGATGCTGTTAGTCGCTGCTGGCGTATTCGCGCAAGGTTTGATGTCAATTGGCGCCATTGATAACCTGCTTCACTTGGCAGACAAAGCTGGTGCCGGTGGTATCGCCCTAATGCTTATCCTAACCGGGCTGACCGTGGCAGCCGCCATCGCGACTGGCTCTGGTAATGCGCCTTTTTATGCCTTTGTTGAACTTGCACCATCGCTTGCAGCGAAGATGGGTTTAAACCCAGCATTTCTGATCATTCCGATGCTGCAAGCTTCCAATCTAGGTCGCACTATTTCACCGGTATCAGGCGTGATTGTTGCAACATCTGGTATGGCTCAAATCTCACCATTTGAAGTGGTGAAACGTACGTCTGTTCCCGTTCTCGCTGGCCTAGTCACTGTCATCATCGGTACTCTGGTTCTCGTTCCGATGAGCGCTTAATCAAAGAAAACTAATCAACGAAAACAAACGGGGGGAGCTGAGCTCCCCCTTGTTCTAAAACGCCTCGCCAACAGATAAATGCAGTGTGCTTTCTTCCGGGCCGCGCGCCAAATCAAGGCGAATGTTCATTTTTTTCTGCTCTACAGGCTGCCACCTGAGGCCAATACCCTTAGTCACCACTGTGCTTTGACTCAAAATATCTTGTTCAGCCTCTGCGTTTTTACCAAGGCCAACAAAGCCAACCGCTCCAAAGCGTGGCATAAACGTCCAACGCCCCTCAAACTGCGCTTGAACGATATTGTCATTTCGATAACGACCGTGGTTAAAACCACGCATTTGCAGAGTCGGCTTTTCATAAAATGGCACTTCACCACCACTGGTCATTGCGGTCAGTTTTGATGCAACCACTAAGTCGTTTCTGACACTCCAGTAATTGCTGGTCGACAACTTACCTATGTTGTAGTCACCATCACCACCCCAATTATGGCCATAATCCATATAGCTAAACTGAGTGTACCAACCTTGAGTTGGGTAATAGTTATCATCACGCGTATCGTAGTGGATAACTGCGCCTAACCCACCGGACTTGACTTGCTCCGTTTCTGGCCAAAAATCGTTGAACTCACGAAACGAGATATCGGTCTGCATGTAATTGTATTGGGGACCGATGTACCAATCTGACCCTGCTACTTGAAACAGCGCTCTGAGCATGACACCACTCATCGTCATGTCGTATTTCAACGGGTCGTCCGCAAATATCGGGTCGTTGCCGTCTCCATAATATTTGAGCTTAAGATCACCGTGAAAGATGCCGCCCGTATAGCGCACCGAGTCATCTTTCAAAGCGCCATCATGGAACGCACCAATCAACCAACTCTCTGTCGACGTATACATACCAACGATACCCGACGTGTCATTATGCGCCTTAGAGTCTGGCTCTTTGGCATGCATGTAGAGACCTACAAGTTGAACACCCGTGCCTAGCGTGGGGTTTGACATAGGAATTGGCAGAGCAATAAAGCCTTGCTTCTCATCATTAGATTTACTCGTGCTATCGACTTTAGACTTTTTATCATCCACGTGGTCTTTGTATTCGGCCGACCAAGCAGAAGAAGTACTCAATCCCAGTACTACCGCCGTAGCGATAGACGTGGTGGAAGCAGCGTTAAAACACATCTTGCGAAGAACCATTTACAACATCCCTGTATCGATAGAACCTCTAGTATACACACAAGCAATTACTATGAGTTAGATCATTACCGGTTCGTACTTTGCAAATATTCGATAGAAACCTGATAAAAAATCATGGATGGCCTTCTCTGCATTCCTAAAAGAGACAACAGGAAGCTAAGCCCAAAGCAATAAGCCAACGGGCTCATCTTCTAGCATTAAAAAGCCCAGGTATCGTTACCTGGGCTTTTGTATTTAGCGAATTTATTCCGTCAGTTTCTTATTAACTTGGATTCTTTGCTTTAAACAAAATCGCGTACATCACTGGGATAAACACCAAGGTCAATACAGTCGCAAAGCCAAGACCAAACATAACGGTAATCGACATGTTAACGAAGAACACATCGCTGAGTAGCGGGATCATACCCAAGATCGTTGTACACGCTGCCAGCATTACTGGTCGCATACGTGAGATCGAAGAGTCGATGATCGCATCGTAAATTGGCTTCTCTTCCGCTTGCATGTCGATCTCTTCGAGGAGAACGATCGCATTCTTGATGAGTAGACCTATCAAACTCAGGGCACCCAGTAGCGCCATAAAGTCAAACGCACCGTCAAGTAACAGCAGACCTGCCGTAATACCTATAATTGCCAAGGGTACGGTAATCCAAATGATAAGTGGCTGACGCACTTTACCAAATAGAAGCACGACTACGATGATCATCATTATGAACGATACTGGGATCGCACTAAACAATGCACCTTGCGCTTCCGCAGAATCTTCGTACTCACCACCCCAGTCCATAGTGTAACCAGGCGGCAGTTCGATAGCTTCTATTTGCGGTTTCAAACGCTCGAATAGTGGTGCTGCAAGTTCACCCGTAGGGTTAGCCGAGGCAATAATCGTCGTTAGACGGTCACGTCCACGAATCATTGCATCTTCCCAAACCGTCTCAAAGCCAACAACAACCTGAGCAATTGGCACTGTACGTTCCAATACAGGGCTGTAGACCTGTGCATCCATCAACTGTGATACATCCTGTCGCTCGCTAGCATCAGCACGGAAGTAGATTGGTAGTAGGCGCACACCGTCACGGTAGATCCCCACCTGCGTACCTTCACTTGCTGCACGCAATGAGGCGGTCAGTTCCGTTCTTGTCACGCCAAGTTGACGAGCAACCTGCTCGTTGAAAATCGGCTTGATAAGTTTGACCGGTTGACGCCAGTCGTTTCGAACTTCCTTCGCACCAGGATCAGCATGCATGATCGCTTCAGCTTGTGACGAAAGATCGCGCAATACTTCTGGATCTGGGCCAGCAAAACGCGCTTCAATCTTAGAGTCACGTCCCGGACCGATACGTAGGCCTTTTATCTTAGGTTCAATGCTCTCGATATTTTCCGTCATAAACTGATCGATTTTAGCTTGCAGTGGTGCAATCACGTCTCGATTTTCAGTACGAATAATAATCTGACCATACGCCTTGGTTGAATCTTGCGGTGTGTATACCAACGAGAAACGAGAAGCACCGCCACCGATAAAGGTTGCAGTCCATTCAACACCCTCTTGACCGCGAATAAACTCAGCCACTTTCAACGTATCATCGCGAGTTTGACGAATGTCTGTGCCTTCTACTTCCCAAACGTCAACGAAGAACATTGGCGTGTTCGCATTTGGGAAGAAAGCATTCTTAACAAAGCCAAAGCCCCAAACTGCCGAAACAAACATCGCGAGAATGACACCAATAGTCAACACGCGCTGTTTTAAGGCAAACTGAAGGATACCCTTATAGATAACAAATCCAGCACCAGCATATGGGTCTTTCTCTTCTTCGCCTTCTTTCTTGTCTTCCTTCTTAAGAAGCAACGCACACAATAGTGGCGTGGTCGACACAGCGGTCACCCAGCTCAAAGATAGCGAAATCAAGATAACGTAGAACAGAGAGCGCGTGAATTCACCAGTGTTACTTTGCGACATACCAATCGCAGCAAACGCAAGGATACCTACCGCGGTACCGCCAAGAAGTGCCCAACCGTTAGCACCAACAACTTCACCCGCAGCTTTCATGGCAGGCATGCCACGCTTGATCCGTATCATCATACCTTCGGCGACAACGATGGCATTATCCACCAGCATACCCAGGGCAATGATCAGTGCACCAAGAGAGATACGTTGTAGCTCGATACCATAAAGGTGCATTAATGCTAGCGTACCAGCAACGGTAATCATGAGAACCGCACCGATAATAAGGCCGACGCGTAGTCCCATAAACGCAAGTAGAACAACAACTACGATGATCAACGCTTCGACTGTGTTGGTAACAAACCCTGCAACCGACTGATCAACTTCATTTGGCTGGTTGTAGATGATGTCGAGATTCATACCCAGCGGGATCTGGTTCTCAAGACTCGCAAGCTTGTCTTCAATAAGACCACCGACTTCAACCACATTACGACCGCTTAGCATCGAAATACCAACCGTAAGTGACGGTTTACCGTTGAAGTAAATAAGCTTGCTTGGCTCGTCGCTGTATTCACGAGTTACCCTTGCAACATCACCCAGACGGATAAGCTTCTTATCAGTACTAGAGATAAGTAGGTCTTCGATTTCACTTACGTGCTTAAAGGAGCCAGTCGGTTCAATACGAATGTACTCAGGACCAACGCGGAATCGACCAGAATCAGACACCAAGTTTTGCGACTGAAGCAAGTTTTCGATTGTTGCCATGTCGATACCAAGCTCAGCCATCTTAGTGCGTGACATTTGCACATAGACCACTTCTTTTTGGTCACCATCAATCGACACCTTACGCACACCCGGCACCAAGACCAGTTGCTTCTTCAGGTTGTCAGCAACATCTTTAAGCTCACGGTATGTGTAGCCTTCACCATTCAGCGCTAAGAAACCACCATAAACATCGGCAAAGTCGTCGATAATTTGTGGCTCTCCAGCACCTGGAGGCAGCTTATGCTTGTTGTCCGCAATTTTACGACGTAGTTCATCGTAAATACCCGGCATTTCGGCAGAGCTGTATTCATCTTTAAACTCAATCGTGATGTCAGACAGACCTTCACGTGTAACCGAGCGTTTGATGCGTTTTACTTGCCCCAAGAGGCGAACCGCATCTTCAATGTGATACGTGACTTCGTCGTACACTTCTTGTGGCGACGCGCCCGGATAGGTAGTGATGATTTTCGCTTCTTTGATTGTGAATGCAGGGTCTTCAAGTTTACCCATTTCAAAGTAGGCTAATACACCACCAATCGTCATCAACAGCACTAGCAGCCAACTGTTGACTTTATTCTTTACTGAATACTCACCTAAATTCATATAACTTCTCTTCTTGCTGAGTCACAGTGGGTTATTGCGCTTGATCGATCTCTGGCATCAGGCTCACTTCCATACCATCAATTAGGAATGGAACACCAACAGTGACAATGCGTTCACCCATCTCAAGGCCAGATAGAATCGTAATACGGTCACCGGACATCGTTGACACTTCTACCGACTTAGGCGCGACTGTGTTGTCATCTTTCACTACCCAGACCGTCGCACCATGTGCGTTGTCGCTCACGACTGCCGTCGCTGGTACTTGAACTGACCCAGATGTTTCCTGAAGCTTAGAGAAGTCAGCTGTGACGTAGCCAGTCATACCGGGGAGGATGTTTTGATCCGTTGGCGCTTCCATCGATACCGTCACTTCGAACGTTTGAGTGTCCGAGTCTGCTTTAGAAGATACTTCTGTCACTGTTACTGGATACGGTTTTTCACGAGCCGTATCGAAGTAAGCAAAAACTGGAATGTCTACCGGATCTTCTGCTTGCTCATCACGGATCTGACGAACCAATTTTTCTGGCACGTTGAATTTAAGTTCAAGCGAATTAAGGTTTTGGAAAGTGAACACCACTTGTTTCGCTTCAACGTTCTCGAAGTTTTGAATATCACGCTGCGCGACAAAGCCATCAAAAGGGGCAAGAAGTTTGGTGTAGCCTAGCTCTGTATTCGCTTTGTCATACGCTGCTTTCGCTCTCGTTAAGTTAGCGCGCAGCTGCTCGAAGTCTTTCTGAGAGATAAAATTGTCTTTAATCAGCTCTTGAGCACGTTTGAAATCCGCTTGAGTACGTTGCAACGTTGCACTAGTATCACGAACCGCTAGCTTAAAGTTAGTGTCATCAAGGGTCGCTAGCACCGTTCCTTTCTTAACATTGTCGCCTTCTTTAACAGGAATACTGTTCACTTTTCCAGAAACGCGGAACGCCATATCTGCACGATTCGATGCAAGCACTCTTGCTGGAAATTCGCGAATCATGCTTTGGTTTTCTAGGCCAATAACAACAGTCTTCACAGGCCTTACTACCGGTGCTTCCACTGTCTGTTCTGGTTCGGGGCTACACCCTGTCAACGCAACACCAATTGCTGCTGCCAGAGTAAGAGCACGTAAATGAGTTTTCATAACAACCACCCAATAAAAATTTATAAAAACCAACACACTATTTGGTTAACGAGATCCAATACACACTATTTCACAAGTTACATTAAGCGTAGCAAAAAGCAACAAACCTTACACAAAACTATAACGTATCCATTCATACCCTATGCCTGCTAAAGCTTATGGAATAAAAAAACTCTTGTTAAGACCACCAATTAGCGACAAGTTCATTCTTTTTTTCGTTTTTTCATCTTAAATTGAAACAGCAAATGAGTATCTCATAATGATACGCACGATCAATATAAATGATACATATGATGAACATTGTAGTTATAAGGTGGTTGGGCGCTCTTGGTGCTCTTATCACATTGACAACGTACCTATTTTTTAATTTTTCTGCACCGAAAGAGCCGGTGAGTGATGCCCGTTCAGAAACCACCATCAGTATCAAAAATATAAGTTCCCAACTCATTCAGCCTATCCCTAAACCAGCACTTAGTAACCGAGAACGGAACATTGCCAAACTAGGGATGCAGATCTTTTTAGATCCTAACGTATCCTCAAATAATCGCGTTAGCTGTGAGTCCTGTCACCACATATTTGATAATGGAGCAGAAAATAGGCAAGTATCATTAGGGGTACAAGGTCTTGGTGCTAGGAGCTCTCCTACAGTATTCAACGTTTCCCACAATTCGCGTTTTTTCTGGGATGGGAGAGCTTCTAGCCTGGAGACACAAATGGATGGTCCGGTTCACAATCCGTTAGAGATGAACACTAACTGGCAAAAAATCACACGCTATGTCGCCTCTGTTCCCACCTATAAACAGCAGTTCAATACTCATTTTAACGGTGCGATTGATGAAGCGACCATCAAAGAGTCTTTGAAAGGCTTCATGGCAGCTCTCGATACACCAGACGCACCATTCGACCTTTTTTTAAGAGGAAATGAGGCAGCAATGACACAAGCCGCAAAGAATGGCTGGCTGAAATTTAAAACACTAGGCTGTATCGCTTGTCACCAAGGTAGGAATATTGGAGGCAATTTATTTCAAAAGTTTGGCAACTTAAACAACACCAGTGAGCAAGAGTCGGACCTTGGTCGTTACAACGTCACCTGACTGAAGTCTGATATAGGGGTTTTTCGTGTTCCTAGTCTGCGAAACGTGGCTAACACTGCCCCTTACTTTCACGATGGACGAGCGGATACGTTAGAAGCGGCGATTGTTACTATGGCCTACGTTCAACTAGGCCGAGAGCTCGAACCGAGCACGATTCTCGAATTAAAAGCGTTTCTCAACGCTCTCTCTGCACCGCCACCTCCCGTACTCGAGGAGCTAATACCATGACTCGACGAATACTCACCAAAAAGCGTGTCGAAACGCTCTATCAAATGGCGATTGTGCTCTCAGCATTATGGCTAGTAATCAGTGTGTCTCACAGTCGGGTTAGTGAAACCTATCAGCAGGCGTATCTCGCTCTATCCCATCAAATTACTCAATCCCTTGAGGACATCTACACCTTTGACTACAACAATGAACAGACCTATGACAATTTCTCTAATGAGTTGGTCACCATAGAACTCGAAGCTGGGAGCCTCTACGACAACCTGTTTCAGAACCAACAACGTTACCTCTCTATTATCAGCCCGATACCCGAACAAGGCGTGCAGTTTGGACGTCATATCAAGAACCAAGTGCTCGGTTTCACCCAAAGGTTGGAACGCCTACTAAGCGCTAAGGTATCCTTTGAATATTCCGGCAGTACGTTAAAAGAGCTGCAACGAGGACTGCTATCAGCATCAACTTCCAATACCGACAAACTTAAACTCTATCAATACTTTGACAATCAAATAGCACGTCAGGCACTGACTAATAATGCACAAACCAACAAGACCATCCTCGCAATCGACAGTTACATCCGACTTAACAGCCGAGTCAAAAATGAAATAGAACAAGAGAAGCAAGCGCTACTTGGCAGCGAAATTCACACCTTACTCAATGACGTCAACACCTATTGGATGACGAGGACATCCAACCTTCAAGGACACGTCATTTTCTCCGGCGTCATGCTATTTGTGTTTCTTGGCGGATATATTTACTGGCGTCAATGGATACAACAATATCGCGAAGCCAAACTCAATCGTGAGCTTTTCACCAAAGAAAAAGAACGTTCTCATTTAGCCCTTGTGGTCGAGCACGCAAGCGACGCCATTATCATCACAGATAAAAACGGTTTTGTTACTTGGGCAAATACGGCATTCGAACGACTCTCTGGCTACCAAGTGAAGGAAGTCATCGGACTAAAGCCCGGTAGTTTTTTGCAAGGGAGAGAAACGTCACATCAGGAAGTTGCTAACATTGCAGCACATCTGAGAAAGGGTGAGCCTGTCCAGTCAGAGTTGATTAACTATCACAAAGATGGGACCCCGTATTGGATTGACATCGCAATAACGCCCATCAGAAACCATCAACAAGAGGTCGAGCAGTTCATTGCCGTAGAACGTGATAGCAGTGTCCGAAAAAACCTAGAGCGGGACTTACGACTAGCGGTTGATAATGCTGATGCTTCTAACAAAGCAAAATCTACTTTCGTTGCTTAACGATATTCTCGATATCTCAAAAATTGAAGAAGGCAAACTTGAACTTGAGGCCATTGATTTTGCTATCAGCGATCTCTGTTCGCCCATCGTCACGACCTACTCTTCGATCTGTACAGAAAAAGGCGTTCACTTCAAACCACACTCGACAGCGAAATTTGGCCTGCACTAGAGGAGATGCAGTCGCTAGTGAACCTAGTTGAGGTCAATATCCATGAAGCAATTCGAATTCTGGATAAATATCGTGATACGCAAAATAAGTCAGTGCTAAAGTCGTCTAAACTCTCTAGGTAAACGTATCAAAAGCACGACTTAGCAAGGACTGACTCATTTCAATGATTAAAGCGGTAGTATTTGATTTAGACAACACACTGGTGACATCAAACATCAACTTTCAGCAGCTAAGACTAGAACTCGCTTGTCCTGCTGAAAAGGACTTATTAACCCATGTCGATGAAACCTTTTGTGATAACCAACGGCAGCAACGCATTGAGACCATACTTAAGTATGAACTCGACGATGCCGAAGCCAGTGATTTAATGGCAGGCGCACGTTCGCTGACAGATTGGTTATCAAACGAAGGCTTAAGATTTGGCATCATCACCAGAAATTGTCGTGAGGCCGCGACAAAGAAGTTAAGCGCTCATTCACTAACAATAGAAGAGCTTATCACTAGAGAAGACTTTCCTGCCAAACCTGATCCCAGTGCGCTGTTACACCTTGTAGACAAGTGGCAGCTAGAGCAACACAACGTTCTTTATGTTGGCGACCATCAATACGACATTCTTACGGCGCAAAACGCCGGTTGTTTAAGCTGTTTTATTTCCAACTCAAGCCATGAGCCAGACACCTTCGGCGCAGATCTGCATTATTCATCTCTGGATGGGCTTCTTACCTATTTGCAAAAAAGCTACGTGCAAAAAAGGCGTTTGTAGAAAAGCTGTCTTTAATTAATGACTGTTAGAAAGAGTCACGTTTAACCTTGTCCTTGAGTGGCTTTGTTTAAGTAAAGCGCTTTGTCAGCTAGGTCAAGCAGTTCGTCGTGATCTACATTATCGAGCGGAGTGCAACAAACAACGCCAACGCAATAATTTAAAGCGTAAACCGCTTGATGATTGCGATTAAACGACGCGACTTTGTCATTAAAGCGTGTCATTGGAAACTTGGAGTCGTTTCCTGTGGTTCCGGACATCAAAACGACAAACTCATCTCCCCCTACTCTTGCAATCACGTCAGAGTCTCTAAAACTCGACCTTAGCAATTTGGCAAATTGGCGTAATGCCTCGTCGCCAACAGAATGTCCGAAAGTATCGTTGATGGCTTTGAAGTTATTGAGGTCAAACAAGGCTAGGGTGTACGGCTCCGTAGAAAAACGACATTTTTGAATCACTTTGTCGGCCAGTACTCGATAACCACGTCGATTGGAAATTTGAGTCAACTCATCAAGGGTGGAGTTTAAGTTCGCCACCAGCTCAGATTCGGCTAACTTCGCGAGATCGATCAGATCATGAACTTGCTGATCGGTAAACAGCCTCGGTTTACTGTCTATAACGCACAAGGTACCAACCTTGACACCGCCCTCTATTTTTATGGGAACGCCGGCATAAAAGCGGATGTTAGGGTCACCCGTCACCAAAGGATTATCGCGAAAGCGTTCATCAATAGAGGCATCGTGAATAATGAATGGCTCGTCACCTAAAATCGCATGACCACAAAATGATTCTCCACGACCCGTTTGATTCACAGCGAGTCCTACATTGGACTTGAACCACTGTGTGTCTCTGTCAACGATGGTTAACAAAGCAATCTCGACATCAAACATCCGTTTTGCTAACCGTGTCACTCGATCGAAACGCTCCTCTGGCACACTGTCGATATTAAGCTGCCTGACAACCTTCAAACGGTAATCATCATCGGCGGGAATAGGAGCTGGCTGCATGTGTGAGAGTTCCTCAGTATAGACGTACTAGACAAATTTGAACTGCGTTATGGCACCTTTCACCATTCTCAATGCGCTTTTGAGTCTAAATTTAAAGTGTCCGCTTCTAAAATTAGTCAAGATTACGAGGGCATGCCACAAAAGCATCACATTCTTAACGTAAATTGAAATGAAAATTCGGCAGAGCTTCTTGAGTGGAGTGTCAGTAAAGTTGCATATTGCAAATATATTGCGGTTTGCATTTGCATTATAAGAACATCTCGAATCTTTTATGTGTAATGACGCACAAAAAGTCGGTAAATAGCTTTCGGCAAAGTTGGCACACATCATGCTACATAGATTATGACTTCAGCAATGAAGTCACCTAGCCAACTGACGTTGTTAGTGAACCGATTTGTTCACACTGTTTTCGGCCGATTGATTTATCAATCGGCCTTTTCTTTGTCTCAAAATCTAAGCTAATGCTTGCTAAAACAACGTGATTAGCCTTCTTGGCTAGACTCCACTTGTTGAGCCTTCTCCATTTCAGCCAGTTTTTGCTCTAACTCACGGATACGAATTTCAGCCTCTAGCTCGTCAGCTCGCTTCTCCGCATCACTGCGATTGTCTTGCTTTATTCCCTCAGCTAGCGTTTCTGTACGGCCGGTTTCACGAGAGTCATCCAAGTCTTTCATCGAGCCTGCAACGCCACCAGCGACACCGCCAGCAACCGCGCCTTTGACAGCCAGTTCAGGTTCGCCTGTCAGTACGCCCATTGTGGCACCAAGTAATGCGCCTCCCGCTGCGCCTCTATTACGTGCTGCATTCTCATTTTCCTTATCGAAAGCAGGTGAAGCGCAACCAGCAAGGAGAGCTAGGGTTGCAACAGCAAAAAGTGATTTAACAGAGTGTTGAGTGATTGTCATAGCGGGGTTCTCGCATCGGTTGTGTCTACGAGAGAAAGAATACTGTTTCAATGTGCTTCAAGGAATTCACTTGTCGTTATTAGCCTGATAAGCAGGGGTTATCAGGCCAGCCAATAATGTTCGTCTCAGACTCCCATCTCTAACAAAAAAAGCCGGGTATTACTTTGGATTGTACCCTGAAGTAATACCCGGCTTGCCGCTCTAAAACTATCGTTACTTAGTGAACGTATTCAGTAGCATTTCTGTCGGCTTAACGATAGCAACGATCGTTTCATCAATGATAATCGCAGACTCGTTAATCATTGCTTGATACGCCTGTGCATCCGCTTTGCTTACGCTTTCACCAGACTTCGCCTTTGATACCAAGGTTAAGCCTACCTCAGCGACCTGCTTGGTCGCTTTGGTCAGTGCCACTGTATCGACAGAAGCCACGTTGGCGGCAAACACAGGCTCTGCAGCAGTGGCAGCGTTCAAAACCGTTTGGTAGTGCTGCTCTAACGCTGTTAATGCTTGCTTGTCACCCTTCTCGACCTGCTCCACCAAGTCACTCATTTCATAAACGGCGTAGCTCTCAACCGGCAGGGCATCAGCAAAACGATTCAAACGCTCATGCTGATTGTAAAGGTCGCCATGGTTTTCCGTTTGAATCCATTTCTCCCAGTTACGAGCATAGTACTGCGCAGGCTCAGTGTATCGCGCTAAAGCTAGTAGCGGCGTGATATCAGCGCCATTTGCTAAGCGTTGCATCATCACTCTAGAGTCCGCATGATGGCGCATCCCTAAAGAAATCTCAGACCAATTATCGATAGCACGCATACGTTTATACATGCTTGCTTCATCGGTTAGCTCTTCAAAAGACCAGAAACGCTCAGCAATTGCATAGCTGCGTGGCCAAATGCGATTTTCCATGGTTTGAGTATTGATGTTTTCCGCCCAAACGGTAATTTCACCACCAAGAATTAGCGACTGCTCTTCCTCGGTAAGCTCGGCTGGATAACCACCGGTAGGTTCTGGGATCACTGAGCCAGACTGAGCTGAAGAAGCCACAATTTCACCTGTCGTCGGCCAACGCACATTACCAATAAGCTGATAGCTGCCCTCTGCCAACTTGTCGCCAGCAAGCTTTAAGTTGAACTCGGTGTAAGACATGAAGTTATCAAAGTGACCCTTGAAGCTTTCACCTGGGGTGTACTCGATAATTTCAACTTCAGTACGAGATTTGCCGTTGTAATCAGTAAAGGCACGAATACTGCCGTCTTTAGCTTGAATGATCGTCAGCAAGCCTTTGCGAGGACCACCTTTGGTACGCGGCTTCTCCCATTGGTAGCTGACAAATCGCTCGCCTTCATGCAGTTTATCGTCAACAGTAATACCGTGAGGCATAGGGTCATTGCGGTAGTGGTAGCTGGTCGGTTGAGGTTGGTCTAGGTAATAACCTGTCGAAAGCAGTCCCTGATACCCCTCTTGCGCTGCTCGGCCAATACTATCGTGGCCGCGCCAGCTTTGAATAACGATGGATTTAGGCAGGTCTTTGTGCCAAATCTCATCCCAGCCCGTCATCTTCTTGCCGCGATCCTCAAGCATCTTCTCTACTTTCGCATTCAAGTAGGACTGAAGGCCGCGCTCACCATCTAAGTTATTTTCCTTAATAAACGCCTGAATCTGAGGATTCTCTTGCCACTGTTTGTAGTTCGGCTCATCACCACCGATGTGGAAGTACTCGTCAGGGAACAACTCAACGACTTCATCAAACACGCTGCTCAGCATGGTGTAAAGTTCTGGATTGGTTGGATCCATGAGTGGCTCAAATACACCCCATTCGCGCTGCTGAGGGTAGCTTTGCTCGCCCAAACCTGACATCAGCTCTGGATATGCATGGGCAACCGCTGATGCATGACCCGGTAGCGAGATTTCTGGTACTACACGAATACCCAACTCACGAGCATATTCGACAACATAGCGAATCTGATCTTTAGTGTAGTAGTCACCATCTGTGGTTTTTTCCCACAGCTTAGTGTAGTTATCAAGCTGAATGCGAATGCCTTGGTCATCCCAAATATGCCAGTGGAACACGTTCATCTTCGCAGACGCCATAGCATCCAACTGACGCAAAATCACTTCCATCTCAATAAAGTGACGTGATGTGTCATAAGAGACCCCACGCCAGCGAAAACGTGGTTCGTCTTCTACATAGATAGCCGGTACTGAGTATCCGATGGCGTCTGTTTTTACTAGCTGAAGGATAGTCTCGATACCACGAATCGCACCATAAGGGCGGTTGGCTTTAAGCACGATCTGACCATTCTGAACATCCAGCGTATAGGACTCATCAGCATTGATATCTTGCACTGCCGATTTTGGCGCTTGGTCGATATCAATCACTAAGGTTGCTTCACTCGCGCTTTCCGCTTGCCAGTTCAGTGTCGGAAAGCCCGTTTGACGCTCAAGACGATTAACAAAACGTTTTGCAGTCGCTTCCACGCGCTCAGAGTTAAAACCTTTGATGTAAATACTAAAGTCTTTGTCGATGACGACAGCGCCTTGTCTTAGCTCCACTGTTCGTGGATAAGGCATTAAATTGAGATCTGTATTTGGTGCCATAGCCCATGCCGTTGATGTAATTAATTACTGTTGAATCAAGTATTTTATCTGCGATCTTCGCGATAGCAGGTTACATCGACTTCAACCTTCACATCGACTACGAGGTCACACACCATGCAAATGCGCGCTGGCGGGTTGGCACCGAAGAACTCTTTGAACACTTTATTGAAAGATTGGAAATAGCGTGAATCCGTTAGCACGACTTTCACATGCACGACATCTTCAAGGCCGTAACCTGCTTCTTCCATAATATCGACGCAGTTTTGAATCGCTAAACGCGACTGATCAACAATGCCACCTTCAACAACCTCGCCATCTGTCATCGGTGTTTGACCCGACACATAGAGAAAGCCACCAGCTTCTGTTGCACGAGCAAAGGGTAAATGTTGTCCGCCAGTACCGGTTCCACCTTCTACACCATAGCGTTTAATAGTCATTGTTTACTCCAGTTGTTACTTCTTATTTAAATGTTACACATCTCGAATAATGATTATTCAAGAGCAATTAGTGCTATCACGATATATAAATCGACCAAATCTTTTTTTGGCAACTGATTTATTTTGATAGCTAATATTTCCGTTTACGAATACACATTCAATTCCATCAGCGACAGAAATAGGTGATTCAAACGTCGCGGTATCACGAACGTTGTGCTTATTAAATAAAACCAAGTCAGCAAACGCGCCCTCTTTGATAACACCTCTGTTTGCCAGGTTATAGCGCTTCGCTGACATTCCCGTCATTTTGTGCACTGCTTCCTCGAGAGGAAATAAACCGCGATCTTTACAGTAATGGTTAAGAACTTTCGGGAAAGTGCCCCAAAGTCTTGGGTGTGGATGAGGATCGTTTGGCAGCCCATCAGATCCCACCATAGTGAGCTTATGCTTAAGCACTCGCTCGACATCTTCTTCATCCATGCAGTGATACACAGCGCCGGCTGGTTGAATGGCTTTAGCCGCTTCCATCAGTGGCAGCTCCATTTGCTTAGCGATGTCAGCAAGGAGCTGCCCTGCATACTCAGGTTTTGTTTCAGACCAAGTAATGAAAATATCGAAATCATCCGTCACTTGTTTCAAATCAAGCGTTGATGAGCTTGCTGAATAGGGGTAGCAATCGCAGGAAACATCTTGGTGCTGCGCCGTTTTTTCTAGCAAGTCGAGCACTTCAACGGTTCTTCCCCAGTTTCCTGCGCCTGCGCATTTCAAGTGAGAAATAACCACTGGGACACGGGCATGTTGACCTGTCTCAAAGGCCTCTTCCATGGCACTCAATATTTCTTCAAATTCTGTGCGCATATGAGTGGTATAGATACCGCCAAACTCAGCTAATACTTCGGCTAAACGCATCACTTCGCTGGCCGTTGCCTGCTTAGCGCTGGCATAGGCCAAGCCAGAGCTTAATCCCAGCGCACCTTCAGACATCGCTTGTGCTAATGCAGTTTGCATGGCCTGAAGCTCATCTTCTGAGGCTTCACGAAGCAGCTCATCCATCACGTTATTGCGAAGTGTGGTGTGTCCTATCAAGGCAGCAACATTAACCGCAGGCTCCGCTTGTTCAACCGCAGTCGCGTACTCTGCAAACGTAGGGTACTTAAAGTCTTCTTGCTTACCCAATAGATTCATCGGGTCTGGCGGCGCAACGTGTAACGTTGCCGGTGATGCACTGATGCCGCAGTTACCAACAATCACCGTTGTCACGCCTTGACTGATTTTCGGCAAGCAATCTGGGTAACGAATAACATTGGTATCATCGTGAGTGTGAACATCAATAAAACCAGGACTGAGCACCTGACCCTGGCCGTCGATGATCGTGCTCGCCTCAAAGCAAGCAAGATCACCAATTTTAGCGATGCGATCTTGCTTAATAGCCAGATCGGCATGGTAGGACGCCTCATTGGTTCCATCGACGATTTCTACATTTTTTATAATAGTGTCGAACAACATGACCTTATCTCTCGTCTTCACGCTTTCCATGACACCTATGTTAGAAATTACCCTCATAAAACTCAGTGACAAAACACACAAAAACACCAGTAAAGTTTGATAGTTTCTAACACGACAAGTATCATAAACACCATCAGTCATTATCAATCAATAACTTAATACATGTTAGTGTGAGAATCAAAATGAACAATCTATTTGAAAAAGATAGAAAAAATCACAAAACCCATGCATTGGGATATGCAATTGGTCAAAAAGGAATGGCATGCTGCGACCAAGAAATGCCCAGCTACAGCTTACTTAAAGAAGACATTAGCTTGCCTGCAGCCGTGATTAAGCGCAGCCATTTAGAAAATAACATGCAGTGGATGCAAAAATTTGCCAACCATCACGGCGTCAAACTTTGTCCACATGGCAAAACAACCATGACTCCGGAATTTTTCCGTCAGCAGCAAGAGTGTGGTGCTTGGGGAGTGACAGTCGCCACCGCCCCACAAGTTGAAGTGGCCGCTCACTGTGGTATCACCAATATCATGATGGCCAACCAACTCGTAGGCAAAGCCAACATGGCCATGATTCATCGAGTACAACAAGACACCGATGCTCGCGTGATGGTATGTGTCGATTCAAAGCAAAATATTCAGCAGTTACAGCACTACTTTGAACACGCTAACAGCTCAATCGACGTTCTGATTGAATACGGCGTTGCAGGCGGTCGCTGCGGCTGTCGCACAGTCGATGAAGTCATCGCGCTTGCTCAGTTTATAACAGACACGCCAAACGTAAATTTGGTGGGGATTGAAGTCTATGAGGGCGTGATCCACGGTGGCGATGAAGAAGCCCGTGTCCGTCAGTTTCTTGCCAACACGCTTGAGTTAGCAAGTCAGTTAGTTGCAGTCAATCTACTGCCTGAAAAACCAATCGTCACTGGTGCTGGCTCTGCATGGTACGACGTGGTCGCGGAAGAATTTGCCCACCTCGACGCCTTTGATGCCATTTTACGCCCAGGCTGCTACGTCATTCATGACACCGGTATCTATCTAGATGCCCAGCATAAAGTGATGCAACGTGCAGAGAAAAACCAAGGCTTTGCTTGTGAGCTTGGCGGCGATCTCTCTTCCGCTTTAGAGGTTTGGGCGTATGTCATTTCTCGCCCTGAATCCACAAAAGCCATCATAGGCTTGGGCAAGCGCGATGTGGCATTCGACGCAGGGCTTCCTATTCCTGAGCGAATCTATCGCGATGGTGCACAATTAGAAACAGCAGGTCTTGTGGCGACGGATGTGATGGATCAACACACATTTTTATCCGTTCCAGAGGACTGCGACCTCCAAGTTGGTGATATGATTGCCTTTTCAACATCGCACCCTTGCCTAACCTTTGACAAATGGCGCTACATTGCAATTAGCGATGACCAACATAATGTCGAACATTGGGTCGAGACAGCATTCTAGAGGGAACATTTTGAGCGTAGAAATAGACATTATTTCTCAAATCACGGAGCGCTACAGTGCGCTTCGTGACGCAGAAAAAAAGGTCGCTGACCTTATCACAGATGATGTGAGCAGCGCTGCCAACGCCAGTATTACGGAACTCGCAGACCAAGCGAGCGTGAGCGAAGCCACCATCACTCGCTTTGCAAAAGCCGTGGGCTGCAAAAATGTTCGCGACCTTAAAATCAAACTGGCGCAATCACTTGCGGTAGGCCAGCGCTTTATTATTGAGCCGCCGGTGCAGACTGGTCATCAAGGCATTTACGAGTCCATCAAACAGGCTTTGGACATCAACCGAGCGCTTATTAACGAAGCAGACATCAGCAAGGCGGCGGAATTACTTCACTCAGCAAGGCAAATCATTGCGATTGGCGTCGGTGGTGGCTCAACCATCACCTCACAAGAGTTGCAGCATCGTCTGTTTAGACTTGGCTACCCAGTAGTGTCTTACAATGATGGATTGCTCACTCGCATGGTGGCGGCAACGGCCGATGCCAACGACGTAATGGTGGTGATATCGGCGACGGGTCACACACCAATCGTGGTCGAAACGGCTGAAACTGCGAAGCAATATGGCGTCCCTGTGATTGCTATTACCCCTTCAGGCTCACCACTGGCGAACCTTAGCGATCTTGTTCTGCCTATCGTTCACAAAGAAACTGATTTTATCTACAAACCATCTGCGTCACGCTATGCGATGCTTGCCTTAGTTGACGTAATCGCTATGGAGCTCGCCGTTAATCATAAGCGCCGCTCTCGCGACCGCCTTCGCCGCTTAAAACTCGCCTTAGACACCCACAGAACGGGAAGCGATCGCCAACCATTAGGCGACTAATTGCTTACTTCAAACACCCTCCCCACCAAACATGAACATCTTTTTGAACCAATGTTCATGTTTGGTTCATATTCCTTAGCGTAGTATTTCGATATAAAGGAGCGATACCAGTAAAGGATGCCCATAAAGACTCGTCCATTTTTGCATTCGGTTTATTACAAAGAGGTCATTATGAAACAAGCACTCCTAACCATTAGCGCACTATTTATCGGTTTTGTGGCAATGATGTTCAGCCTACTAATGGCAATCCCAATGGCTATTGCTGCATTCATCACTGGCAACCGTATTAAAAAGCAGTTAGACAAAGAATTTGCTCGTCAACGTGAGGCACAAGGCCAAACCGCAAACGGCAATACTATCGAGGGTGAATATGAAGAGGTTTCGTCCAAGTGAATCTAAACGCGAAAAACGATCGCGTCACAAGCGAAAGCTGGTGGCGACTCAACTAGCACTCACCTAGTGACCAGTGAAGCACTACGAGACAATCAGTAAAATGAAATCGGTAGCGGTTTGTTACCTTTCTCATCCCCTCTCCATCGCACTTTTGTCTAGCGGAGCACATTATTGACTGGGCTTCGTCCAACCCGCTGTAAAATCAACTAATATCGCTATATAGCTGTGCTCAAGTCACGTTTAAGCGTGGGATCGTCGAGAGAGTTTGAGCACATAGTTGACAGTCAACTGAGGTCCAAATTATGAAGAAAATAGCGGTCATTCTAAGCGGTTCAGGCGTATTTGATGGCGCTGAAATTCACGAGTCTGTGTTGGCCTTGCACGCCATTGAGAAGGCTGGCGCAACGTGGCACTGTTTTGCGCCAAACGTCGAGCAATATCATGTCATTAATCATATCACTGGCGAAGAAATAGAAGAATCACGCAATGTCTTGGTTGAAGCGGCGCGGATTGCACGTGGCAATATTGAAGATGTCGAAAAACTGAATGTCGACGACTACGATGCACTTCTTGTACCAGGCGGCTTCGGTGCAGCTAAAAACCTGACCGACTTTGCTATCAATGGCGCTGAGTGTTCCATTAACGCTGGCGTTGCTTCCGCTTGCCGGGCTTTCAAGCAAGCTAATAAGCCTGCTGGCTACTTATGCATTGCCCCGGTTATCATCCCAATGATTTACCCAGAGTCTGTATTCGGTACCATCGGCAACGATACGGGTACGGCTGAAGGCTTTAATGCACTCGGTGGACGCCATATTGAGTGTACTGTTGACGACTTTGTCTATGACGAAAGAAACAAAGTACTCTCCACTCCTGCCTATATGTTAGCAAACAGTATATCTGAAGCCGCCAGTGGCATAGATAAAATGGTACACAAACTAGTTTCATTGGCCTAATAATTGAGTATCCATCTGTTTACCTGCGCCAAGCTGATTTATTGGTTGGCGCAGGTAATATCATTACGACTAATAATGTGTAACATTCTACACTCCTCTGACCCGCAAAAGTTTCAATCTCCTTCGCGCTCGCGTACAATATGCGCCCTTGTCGACGTGCGACAAACCTAGATTTTACATTTTGGTCTATTGAATATGCTTAAGTTTTTAAAATCAAAGCTGAGTCCTTACTATGAGTTTTGGATCCTCAATGCATTGCTTGCGACGCTAATTGGCGCTCGTTATTTCCTTTTTTTCCCAGACTTACCCTTCGACGGACTTCAGTTCTCGTTTGCTGTGACCAGTTTGTTCAGCCATATGGCGCTACTCGCGTTAGTCTTCTGGCTTGTGGGTTTAGTGGTTTGCTTCTTACCATTGAAGATTAAACGTCCTCTACTGGCGCTACTCGCAACCATTGCTTTAGGATTTTTGTTTGTCGATACCATGGTATTTGGCTTCTACCGATTCCACCTAAACTACCCAGTGCTATCTATGGTAATGTCGGGACAAATCGTTGAATTTCCATGGTCTGCGTGGCTCATGCTTGTGGTTGGTCTTGGCGCAGTGTTCGCACTTCAATGGTGGGCTCTAGGAAAAATGGAGCTTCGCAGCTTCACGTTGACCAAAAAACTTCGCAAAGTATTTTTCCCACTGTTTATTGCCACCACATTGGCAAGCCACGGCATTCATATTTGGGCTGCAGCGAAAACCTATCAGCCTGTCATGTTCGTTAATCAGTATCTGCCACTGTTCTATCCTACTATTGCAAACTCACTCCTAATGGAGAAGGGTTGGCTAGATCGTGAAGAACTTGAGCGAAACCAAGCAAAGGCACCGAAAGTACAAGGGGGTCTTAACTACCCTGTTAACCCAATCGTAGGTGAAGCGCCTTCTAAGCCAAAGAACATCATGTTGATCCTGATCGATTCTTGGCGCCCAGATACCGTGACATCAGAGTACATGCCGACCGTTTACGACTTGTATAACGAAGGTCTGTCATTCGATAAACACTACTCTTCGGGTAACGCAACTCGAATGGGTACATTTGGCCTGTTCTACGGACTGCCTGGACCATACTGGCACCCAATGCTGGCGAACCAACGTCCAACACTGCTGATGGATCGTTTGCAAGAACTAGACTACGAGATTGGTGTGTTTACATCAGCGCACATCGAGTCACCAGAATTCAACCGTACTATCTTCGCCAACATCCCGAATCTGCGTATTCGTGGTGAGAGCAAAGGCAACGCAGCTGAGCGTGATATTGAATTGGTCGACGACTGGATGACTTGGTATGACGCTAACAAGTCAAAACCAACATTCTCGTTCTTATTCTTTGATGCGCCACATGGATTCATTTTCCCTGCGGACTACGAACCGAAGTTTGAGCCAATGTCTGGAGCAAACAACCCGTTCGTGCGCAGCAACGACTCCGATCCTGAGCCTATCTTCAACCGCTACCGAACGAGCACACACTTTGTTGATAGTAAAATCAAAGAAGTGATTGCCAAGCTAAAAGCGGAAGGCACCTACGACGATACACTGATCGTTATTACTGGTGACCACGGTGAAGAGCTTAACGACAACGGCCAAAACTTTTGGGGTCACAACGGTAACTTCACCGAAGCTCAAATTAAAGTACCGTTTATTATGATTGGCGCTGGCATCGATAAAGAAGCTAACCAATGGCCGCAAGGCAAGATGACCACACACTATGACTTTGTGCCAACCATCATGAAGAACTACCTAGGTGTGACTAACGACATCAAGGACTATGCAGTTGGTGAAGATCTCTACGGTGAGTTTGTTGAACGTCCTTACACGATTGTTGCAGACTACGGCGACTACGCTGTTGTATCAGAAGATAAGATCTTCTCACTCAAAGGGAACGGTCTCTATGAAGTAAAAGACGGCACCAACCGACTATTACCAAAGCAAGAGATTGATCACGAGCGTATGCATTACGCCATTGAACTGCTTACCCGCTATACGGAGTAATCGCTAGCTTCAATATCAAGTAGGGTGAGGCGTTACCGCCTCATCCCTCTTACAGAACCGTACGTACGGACCTCGTATACGGCTCATGCACACTTCCATTCAGCATAATTACTGAACACATACCCTGTCCTAACATGCTCGAGATTTACCAGACCTAGATCAT